>JANMHK010000437.1:0-5512 GCA_031375135.1 Sphingobacteriales bacterium
CATAAGGTCTAGCCGTTCATTAGTATCGTAAAAGCCACTAAACTCTTTTTGAATGATCAGCAGTTTTTCACCCAAAGCTTCTGGATTTCCTGCTATCCACTCCTGCAAGTGAGCTCGTTCCTTAAATCCCAGTTCAGCAAAAGTTTTCTTAGTAAGCGCGTGGATCGAGTTGGTAGGTTTATCTATTACAAACATTTGGAAAGGTTAGGTTCGTAAAGATAGTATTGCAATGGATTATTTTCTCTAATATCTAATAACGTTAGTGAATATGGACGATCTGCCATATTTCATTTCGAATATTCCCACATTCATTCACCACATTCAATACATTCCCTACATTCATTCTTTACATTCAATACATTCCCTACATTCATCACATTACTACGTCAGTTCCCAACACTATCCGCCTCCAAGCGCGCTCTCTTCTTCTTAGCGTTGATCATGTAGTCAAATTCGGTGCGGTAAGAGATATTGCCACCGGTTCTGTCGCGGCGACCTGAACTTGACAAGGCGTCATAGCTGCTGCGATAAAAGAAAGAAGTCCTGAACTTGCCGTCAGGCGTGATCTTATATTCCACATTGACATCCGGCAGGAAGAGGAAGTTCTGGGCCGTAACTGCGGCACTTCCGACCGCATTAAAATTAAAGTCACTGCCGAAAGTGATAACGAGTCGGTTGTTGACCAGCGATTTGATGAATTGCAAACTCACGTTCTCCCTGGTATTGGATGAGCTGCTTGAATTGGCCGTGGCTGTTCCGGCAATATTGGTGGCCACCCTCGAATAGTTGAAGTTCACATCCACAGATGAGCCAAATAGTTTGTAGAAAAAGTTTTGAACGCTGTTGGATAAGATGCTATTGATCACACCCGAAATGGTATTGTTCAACAGCTCCTGGTTCAGGTCACTGGTCACGATGGCTGATTGAGGTGCAAAGCTCTTGAATACGATCAGGTAAGTAGATTGTTTACTCACTTCGTTCGCATCCCTGTTGATGGTTTTTAATTTATTATCTACCGTGGGATTATTCTTTACCGTACTATTGGCAGGAAGTGAGATTTCGAAATTAGTGACCGGTGAACTCAATGTTCCTGTCAAATTACACAATACGATCACGTCGCTTATTTCCCGAAGTACGTCTGAGTTAACCGTAGAAACACCACTGGAATTACTTTCTTCAAATAAGGAACTCATCCTCACTTTCTCGGCCACGTATTTCGCATTAATATTTATATCGGCATCATAGGGATCGCCCGTCCAGCTGATGAAGCTTCCTGCTTCTACCGTGAATGGTTTGTTGAAAATATCCTGGAAGCTGAAATTGTAATTCCCGCTTTCAATGTTAAACCGGCCATTCATCGTCAATGCTTCATTGGTCCCCGTCAGGATCTTTACATTGCCCGAACCCGTTGCTGTAATACTATCCCCCTCAGCCGCATCAAGCACTACTGTCATCTTTAATAAGTTGGTGGCGGAAAGATCGAGGTCCATCGACAAATTTGAGTTCTTCCTGGCCAGTGAATCGGCGTTCATTTCACGTCCATACTGACGCCAAACGATATAATCTACTTCACCCGATTGCTTGGAAGTTCCGGAAGTCACAATGGTCATTCTCGAACTGTCAACCGGTGCGCCAGTGATATACATTTTCATGTTTTCTTCCGGGCCATTGAATAGGAAATTCACTCGGCCTACTACCCGTCCATAAAACACATCGTTATTTATCTTATTGGTATTCAGCACCAGCATTTTTGAAGAACTGGCCCTGAAGTCAAACCTCATATTTTTGAAAAACCTGTGTTGCAGGGTGCCCGTCACTTTGCCCTTATTACCAAGTGGATCGGTGATGCTAATATCCCCAATGTCGATCAGCCCTTCCTTGAATTTGATCTCGGCATCGTCCATTTTGTAATAGACCTGTGTATAGTCGACCAGCATTCCCGCATTCGAAAGTTTTACTGAACCGATCAATTCAGGACGGTTGGCATTGCCAACCACATGGATGACGCCATTGGCCTTGCCATCCATTTTTGAGAATATAGAAGACAAATAGGTTTGAAGGATTGAGATTTTGGTATCGGTCAGGTCGATCTTCGCGTCGATAAGGGGATTGGCAGAATCCTGAAGATCCAGTCCACCATCAATACTGAATACATAATCCGGATTATTTGAGTTGATATTGAACTTGGCCTTGTCATTCGCTTTGTCATAATAGCCGTTCAACGATGTAATACCAATAGAGTCATTTTCAAAACGTGTTTGTTCTGTTTGTGCATTCACATATACCTTGAACTTATTTAATGGATCCTCTACAGTGATCTCGCCACTGGTTATTCCTTCAATGGTGGGTTCCGACAAAACAAATGGCAGTATATCTCCAAGGTTTACTTTTCTTAGTTGAACAATGAGGTCATGGCTGTTTCCCAGTTCAGATGGGATGGAAGAAATCAATACTTGTTGGTCACCATTGATCAATTTGATTTCACTGGCGTCGACAAATGATTTCCTGATGGTCAACTCGCCATTTTTTTCTATCCGCCAGGTTTTATCGTTCAATACAATGGTTGAAGGATTGAATTGAACTTTTATACCATCCGTCAAATGCGTAATACTGGCTGAAAGATTGGCCGCGTTGATGGCTTGGTTGGCAGAGGTACTGATCGAAAAATTGGATACGTCACCAGCAGCAAGAATATCGAGACTGGTTGACGGGAATCGTAGGCTGTCGTTGATCACGATGGTGCCCGCCCCGGCTTTCATCCTCAGACTGTCGAGGTCCCCGTTTCCAGAGAATACAAAATCCTGAAACTCATATTTCCCAAACCTGGCCTGGGGTACACTGACATTGAGCTGAAAAATCTTTTCTTCCGTATTGATCGCTGCCTGCATCGAGCTATAATCAAAGCCTGATAATTTCGGGTTAAATAATTTCAAGTACTGGTCAATGCTTTGAATATCTGCCTTGATGGTGAACGACTGATCTTTTGAGGGTTTGGTGGGTTTATTAAAATAAGTGGGGTAGTAGTTGCTCAGGTATGCATTGAGTGTGGCCGGCACTTCTGAAAGCAGAAATTTCCCGTTCATGATCACAGAGATATCCGAATTTCTCAATTCGATTTGCCGGTTATCGTCAATGTTCATCGCATTGAGATGCAGGGTGTCAAATACATAGACATCTTCATCTTTTGTGAGGGCAACATCAAAAAGTGATGCTTCTCCGATGAAATCGTCAAGATTGTTACCCAGGAAGTTCACCCTAAATTTTCCGAGCACACTGTATTTGTCTTTCGTGAAATTGAGTGCTTGTAAATTGGCACGCTGGATATCAGCTACCACATTTAATTCCGGCTGGCGGGGATCGTTCAGGTTAAAAAAACCATTGAGCGTGGCCTTTGCGTTCTGGTCGTCTACGATGACTTCTCCGGTGAATTGTTTTTTAACCAGTTTCCCGTTCAAAACCACATTCCTGTAATTATAGCCATTGAATTCAATTTGGCTGACTTTGCCTTTCAATTCTACTGCGGCAGTGGTCTCAAAGCCCTGGCCTTTGATTTCTCCGTCAAAAGCAATGGTACCCAAATTCTCCTGCCTCAGGAACGTGCCTAATTTGAAGCTCTTCGTATTGACGATCCCGGAATAGGAGGGCGAACCTTTGTCGGGGATCTTCATCTTCACATCCGCCGTAACATTTCCCAAGGCAGTTTGTACGGTGCCTTTGGTTGCGAAGTTTTTCATGTAGCCTGTGAAGGAGCCATTGAATTTGACATATTCCAAACTTTTAAGATCAGGCTCTGTATATTTTTTTATATCAGGGAAGATGGATTCAATGTCGGCATAAGTTGTTCTGAATTCACCGGAATTAAAATCAATAAATGTCTTGTCAATATCAGGAAGTCCTTTCATGGAAAGATTGCCCGTTAACAGCGAATTCTTTCCATATTGTGCCCTGAGGTTAGTTGCTTTAAAGTTTGCCACGGTTCCACTTGCATTTCCGCTCAACTGGATCATCTTATTCAGGTCTTTCAGTTCCGGTGCGAAATAGGCAATGTCTTTTGAACTGACCTTGCTGTTTTTAAATGAGGCTTCCAGCCTGACTTGAGTTAGGAATTCGGCCATGTCTTTATTGAAGCCGTCGTACCGCATGGCATAATAATCTCCGAGGCGACTGTTGGGTGTCTGAAGGTCAAGCTTGGAAAAGATCATCGCTTTGGGATGAAACTTCATGTCTGTCTTAAGCCGTTGGATAACCAGTCCGGATCTTTCTTTCGCTTTCAGGTCTACTTTGCCCGAGAGCGTATCCCTGACTACGCGTAGGTCGCTGATGGTTCCGGTAACCTCACGGAACAGGATATGTGACGGATCAAAATAGTCGAGTGTTTTACGATTCGATTCCCGCTCAAAACTGAGGGTACCGTCTTTAATGCTGAATTTCTCCAACAGTACGTCCCAGCCTGCTGTATTCCACTGCAGGATTTTTTTATCCGTGACGGTGACCAGTTTCGGTTTCGCGGTACTGTCTGGCGGTTTCCTTCCTGTATAATCTATCGTATAAAAAGATGGCTTGTTGATGATGAGGGAATTGATCAGCAACTTTTTGGATGTGATGTTGAATTCTTTGGCGGTCATTTCCAGGGAGCCTACACTGCCAACCATATCCTGCCCCAGCCATTGATCTTTGTAGGCTACGTAAACGTTTTTCAGGTCAACCGTTTTGAGGAAGAGTTGAATGTCTGATTGCGTTTTTTTAGGCGTTGTTTTTTTGGGCGCCAGGGAGTCAATGATGAACTGGTAGTTCCAGGTGGAATCGTACCTGGACATTCGAATCACTGCATTCTCGAGCCCGATATGTTTCAGTTCGATCTTGTCTTTAAAGAAAAACCAGTCAGTGATCTCCAATTTAAGACGACCGGCATAGAGCAGGGTGTCTTTTTTCTGGTCCCGGATCAGTGCACCTTCCAGGCTGAGCTTGTCGAAAAATCCAATTTTGATCCTTCTGATACTGACCTCTGTGTTCAGATCCCGTGAAAGTTTTTTGGCAACAATGCCAATGGCCTTATTCTGAGCCCAATCCGTTTGAATAATTAGAATAATGGCAATTATTAAAAAGAAACTGAAGTCTAAAATGAAATCAATGGTATGCAGGACTTTTTTCAGAAAGCAGGGGGATTTAGGGTTAAAAATAGACAATAGCACCCATAATTTCTGCGTTAGCCGGCCTTATAACATTATTTTGGTCATTATCATCAGCCTTACCAAAGGCCAATGCCGTTCGATCAATAACCTGAAGCTGAGTCGTCGCCTCTTTTATCTCCCACTGCCTGGATCTTCTTTCCCTTGATCAGGATCAGTTCAACCCGGCCGATAGCGCCTCTGTTGTTGATCTTATAACCCATTGATCTGACCTTTTCGGCAAGGTCTTTCGGGAAATCTTTTGCTTCAATATCCACTACATCGGGCTTCCACTGGTGGTGAAATTTCGGATTGTTTACCGCATCAGCGGCAGAGAGTTTAAA
>JANMHK010000453.1:0-2503 GCA_031375135.1 Sphingobacteriales bacterium
CATCGGCCAATGGCATCCTTAGGTTCAGGAACTGAAGGCAGATGATCTTGTCTTCCGTTTCAATGAAGAATTCTTCATAGTCGATATCTGTACAATTGAAGATGAGGTAGTGCTTAATATTAGTATCGTAGGTGATGGCATATTGCCAGGGGCGCTCATCCCTTTTGGGAATAAAGATCACGTAGGGGCAATCGTGCTTTGAACTATCCACCACCGCGAAATTGGCGTTGTGCACAAACCAACAGCCGGTACCATTTTCTATCAAATGGGCCATAACATGGTATAGTTTGTTTTCAATCTGCTGCAGGGGCAGGTCGTCATCCGTCAGCGGTCTATACCTCAACCACGACTTGTAAGCCGCATGATAAAACTCCAGAGAGGGTGGATGAAATTCCAGTTTGTAATCGAAGTGGGGATTGCCTGGCGCAACATAGCCGGGATAAAAGAATTCCATACCCAGCTCACACGCATGTTCTATTTCCATTAAGAAAAGATATTTACCCAGACTATACTTCGCATAGGCAGGATCATAGAAGTTGACAATGGCGGCCGTGGAGCTTGCGCCAATATCCATGAAGCCGGCAGCAACTAAAATCTCTCCATCATATAGATTTATAATGGTTGTTTGATAGATGTTTTTGCTGCTATTCCCGTAGAGTATATTTTCCAACGACTTTGGGAAGTTCTCGGGCCTGGTCTCCCTGTATTTTTGGTATAACAATTCATGCGCGGGAGTAGGTGGTAACTCAGATATTTCTAACCGGAATTGGGATTTGTCGAGCAGCTTCAGAAACCAGTTCGGAAAACAGAAATCCCTTAAGCGATACCGGAGCCAGATCGTATCTCTATAAACACAATCATCTTCCTGTAAAAACTGCGTAGTGAAAATAGTTTGCTCCATGCGAAACCAACCCCTGGCCAGGTAATTGTCCAGTTGATCCGGTGAAATCGATGCTAAAACCCTTGATGCTTTATACATGCCGATATTTGTTTAGGAAGATAAACTTAGCACGGCTGATTGTAAGGTTAATACAAACCATCGAGAAACGGCATACACAGAAGGTTTAACAAAAGAAATATCAGAAGGCTGTTTTACCTATCTTGTTTCACTAAAATTGAAGTTCTTGGGTTTCGAGGAAAAGTTACTCTTGATTCGTAATTATAATCTCTGGAGCCACCTGAGTGATGAAGAATATGAGGAACTGAACCTGGTTCACCGGTATATGGAAGCCAGGAAGGGCGAGTTTATTTATTTTGAACCCGAGCACCTTACCAAACTGTTTTTTATCAAGGAGGGCTATATCCGCCTCGGCTACAGGAACGATAAAGGCGAGGAGGTTGTTCGGGAGATCATCCGGGAAGGAGAGATCTTCGGGCAGTTCACCCTCCAACGCCATGATATGCAGGGCGAATTTGCACAGGCACATAAGGCGGACGTCAGCCTCTGCGCTTTCAACATCTCAGATTTCGAAAAGATATTGTCAAGAAAACCCCAACTGGCCATTGGCTACAGCAGGCACGTGGGCCAACGCCTGCGGCAGGCGGAAAACCGGTTGATGAATTTGCTTCATAAAGATGTTAGGGTCCGCCTTCTCGGTTTCTTTGTCCAGCTGGTGACCAGCCAAGCCGGAGACCGGATAAACCTACCACTGCCTAACCAGGCCGGAGACTCAATGAGCCAGCCGGTGGAGATCGAGAATTTCCTCACCCACGAAGACATTGCGCGGATGATCGCTTCCTCCCGTCAAACTGTTACGTCTATGATCGGCCAGTTTCAAGACGATGGGCTTCTTATCTGGGATCGCTCTTTCATCCGCATACCAGATGTTAAAAATCTGCAAAAAGCCATGAATGTCGCCTAGCCGACAATCGCTCCCTCTTTTACCCTATACTTTTATCACCAAACACAAAACCTATGCGCATGAAAAATATATTGGCTGGTGCTCTTTTATTCTGCGGAACATTTTTTCTGCTTCTGCTATCTTCTTGCAGTAAGAACGATGAAACTTCGGAAATGCCTGTATCCGATCCCACGGTAACGGGTACCGTTCTTTCGATGGGTACCTTTTCCGGAAGCCGGAGTTATAGCGTGAGTGGCTCTGCGAAGTTGCTGGATCAAAGTGGGAAGAAAGTGTTGCGGCTTGAGAATCTTGCCAGTTCTAACGGGCCGGATCTGAAGGTTTACCTCGCGTCTGATGCCGCAGCCACACGTTTCATTGATCTGGGAAAACTCAAATCCGTTTCTGGTAACCAGAATTATGATATCACCGGTAATCCCAACCTCGCGGAATACCCTTTTGCACTGATCTGGTGTAAGCAATTCGGCGTTTTATTTGGATCCGCACCCCTTAAATAAGTTGGTATATGCTATTCCCAAAAACTACAATTTCCATTTTCATCCTATGCTTTGTTGCAACGATTTCTGTTGCGCAGACCAAAGCGCCCGTGAGTCGTTTTTTAGATCTTAGTGGTACCATCGGGGCAGACCAGGGAACAGCATCCA
>JANMHK010000048.1:0-4480 GCA_031375135.1 Sphingobacteriales bacterium
TTGTTACTTTGCTGCCGTCCGGCAGAAAGATCTGCTTTTTTTCTCCCGCCATCGTTCTCACGAAACCATTGTCCTCTAATAATAGTGGTGCATTTTCATTTTTCTTGGCGTTATCGTGAGTGGACAAGACAACCGCTTGCCGCTCCTTCTCACCTCCAACTAGTACTACTGTGAGAAGAATTATGGCGACGATAGAAGCAGCGGCGACAAACCATACATGAGGAATTCCTTTTTTGGGCGACAATTCCTTTAAACCGGTAATCTTGTCATGATTTTCCAAGTGGGCTTTGTACCTCACCCTTGTCCTGTATTGCCTTTCTAAAACGCTCCAACCTTCCTCTTTTTCTGTTTCCAACAACACCTGTTCCAAATGGAAAACAAAAGTTCTTGCTTCATCGACTGTCTTTCTTTCCTGGGGATGTTGAAGCAAATAATGATTCCATCGGAAAACATCTTCAGTATTCTTGAGGTAGCAATAGTTTATAAAAGAATCAGTAGTGATAAGCTCTTCTATTGAAAATACTTTTTCCATGAACTGCCGGTTTGCAATCAATAAAACAACCTTCTGGTAAATAAAAGAGACGGAACGACAGCCTCATTTTACCAACCTTTTCGGCACTTTTTCAGAAAAAATTTAAAAGAGGGACAAAACTTTCTTTAGCCCTTGAATTCTGGAAGAATGCTGATTTGTCAATTGGGAGCGAAGTATTTTTAGCCCCTCTGAAAGGTTGTTATAAACACTTCTGGCCGAAAGTCCTGTTCTAGCCATTATTTCATCGTTCCTCAGCTGCTCATAGAACTTTAAAAAAATAACTTTCTTACAGCGCTCCGGTAGTTTTAGATAGGCGGCTTTTAATTTCTGAATGATTTCAGCTGAACCCTCATTCTCTTCGATCTGTCTATCAACTGACAACTCCGAAAACTCTACATTAATGAACGGATCCAGCTTTTTACGTTGTCTGGCATGAATTCGGTGAAAATCAATAAGGCGGCGTTTAAATGAAGTCAGAATATAAGCACGCGGGTTACTGACAGCATCTAAGTCAATCTTTTTTTCAGCGAAGTCTAGGAAAAGTTGGTGAATGATGTCTTTTACCTGCTCCAATTCAACGCGATGATAAAGGCCGGTAGTGATAAGGCAATCATACTCATCGTTGTAAAAGTGAAAAAGTCGATTAATATCGAAGGTATAGGAGATCCTGTTATCTCGCGGTGCAAGGCTCATACTCCTTATTTAAAAATACTATAGGTTGATCATTAAGACACCTGTCTACCCATTGAACTATAAGCTATGCGAAATGCTGCACATAAAAAAGAAGAGGGTAAAATAAGAAAAGAAAAAGTTAAAAACGAATAGATTTTTACTTTCAAATGGTTTCATTTAAAAAGTTCCCTAATGTTCTACTAGAGATTCTTGCTGCGCGACTTTGTCCTAACTTTCTGGGATAATGGGGCGACCGGATGTACCCGTATTACGACGTAAAGTTCCCTGAACTAAACTTGCGTATGCAGGAAGTGAGCTTATCCCATGCTGTCTTCGGAATAGCTGCCGAGGAGTTTGAAGCTCCTGTCATGTGGGCAAAATTCGTTTACGCCAACTGCTTGCTTTTTATAACCTAATTGCATCCACACCTACGCCCAGCAGTTTCATTGCGATTTGAGTCAGGTCTTCCCTGCTTCCCTTTAAATGGATAGTGCGGTGAAGATGACGCATGGACTGGTCGGGTGCTAGTGCCGCCGCAGGCGATGAGCTTTCCAACTCATAAAACTTCCCCAATTGCTTACCCTCGTTGAGCCCATCGTTATATGCATTCACGGCGTCGCCGCCAAACGGGTTGTCCTGTATTTTCCATAAAGAGTTCACATAATCTTTTACACCTGGATGCAATGTGAATTGGGCTATCGTCAGTACCCCGTTCGCTGCATCGTAGCTTGCCATCAATGGCAATGCCCTTAATGGTGATATGCCGATTTTACTACGGAAAGTGGCATCGGCCTTCAGTAGAATGATACCGTCTTTTACGTTCAAGCGGTCGGCAGGTATTTTTCCAAAATAATCATCTGTGACCGCCTTACCGAGATTTGCTGAATCGCCCTGTTTGTACGGAACGGCAATAGTAGTTTTATCATTGGCATTCAACATGCTTAATACCCAAATGGAAGGCAAGCCGGTTTTTTTGTTCCATGCCTGTGTGCCCTTATTGGTGATGCTGTTGTCGGATTCGAAGCCTACCACTTTTACACTTTGTGGAATAGCAATTCCCAAGGCGCTGTCAATAGCGGTTTTATTCAAAAGACGGACGGTACGGCTAACTGTCAGGTCAAACGGAGTACCTGAATAATTTTGCAGGCGCATATCTTTTGTAAAACTGACCTCCGACTTTGTTGCCGAAACCAATGTAAACGGTTCTGTGTCCAGCTCTTTGGGAACAAACCAATTGTCGAACGTGAATTCGGTGCCTTTTTTAAAAAAGATGGAAAACTGTCCACCCTCAGGGCCAAGCCAAAAGCGTTCTTCTCCGCCGAAGGCATTGATGTGTTCTGCCGGCTTGCCCGAAGCAATCAGGTCATGGTTGACCCATCCAAAGCTCGTTCCTTTCATTCCTTCGGTGGTACTGGTCATTACCCTACCTTGATAAGCGGGTAAGATAAGCACCTGCGCTCCGGTACTGTCATCGCAAAGCATCACCAGGTCTTTATGATACTGCTTTAAAAATTGAACATCGTAACCAAAGCTGCCTTTTGCATATTTACTGGCGGTTAATGTTTGTGATGGCGACTTTTCATTGTTGCCACAACTCATAACCGCTACTGTTGCAAGGAGTGAGAAGAAGAGAGTTCGTTTATTCATGTGTTCTGGTTTTTGAATTTTTATTGGTATAAATTTGATTTCTGAATGGCTTCCTATTCATGTGGATTAAATACACATCCGCACCTTGCTTATCCAACAGTCGTGTGGCAGCCTTCCCAATACCGCGGCCGCTACCCGTCACCACCGCTGTTTTTCCATTCAGTTGAAACATCGTTTACTTCCCTTTATTTTAAAGTGAAACACCCGCTGCAAATTGTAGAGCCGGAGGTCTCTGCGCAAACGCTGAACCAGGACCGGGTCAAGGTTGTGTACAAAGGTCCAAAAAAAGAACAAGCTTGTTAGTAAAATGAATGGAAACATCCATCCTTTCGCTTTAACAAAGCCATTATTGACCTTTAATGTGATGGCATCCATTTACCTTTCTTTATATATAAATTTTTAGTATTTTGTAATACGGACGCGTTTAGAGCGATTGTTAAAATATAACACACTTTTGAACAAATACACGTATTCAGGTAGGCAAAGTACATTCTAGTTTTAAATTCCATTTATTTAGAATTATCAATAAATGCTTAGTATTTAACCAGACAAAAATTATCAAATATGCGTATTGAAAAAACTGAGATAACGCCCCGGCTTCAGAGTTATGTTGCTGCGTTAAACCGGGAGGAACGCTTCTTTCAATCGCCTTTTCATTATCATCCTGAGTTGGAACTGGTTTATATCAAAGAGAGTTATGGTAAACGAATCATTGGGAACTCAGTAGAGCATTTTGAGCCTGGTGATATGATTTTCTTAGGTACCAACCTCCCGCATGTCTGGTTAAATGATGAAGTGTACTATAGCGAAAGCTCTGACTTAAAAGCGACGGCAATTGTAATCTATTTCAATAGGGACATTTTCGGTCCGGCTTTTTTCGAACTCAGAGAAACTAAACGCATCGCCAGCCTTTTTAGCCAGGCGGCTAGAGGTTTGCGTATCACCGGCAAAACCAACACGCTGATTGCGCAAAAACTTGAAGAATTATTGAAAAAAAAGGATTTTGAAGTGATAGTTGGCTTGTTTGAAATCTTGTCCATACTTTCTGAAAGCAAGGACCTTTGTTTCATTAATAACGAAGTGTATTCGCTGCCGGACTTCAAATCGGAAAACGATCGACTGACCGACGTGTTCAAATACATCAAAGAGAATTTCAAAGAAGATATCACCCTTTCGAAGATCTCGAAGATTGCCAACTTGGCTCCGCCTTCATTTTGCAGGCTTTTTAAATTGAAAACGAAAAAAAACTTTATTGAATATCTGCACAAAGTACGAGTGTCCAGCGCATGTAAGTTTTTAATGGAAACCGATATGAGCATTTCCCAAATTGCTTACGAATGCGGCTACAAAACCGTTTCTAACTTCAATAAATTGTTTAAAAGAATTACGGGGTTTACACCCAAAGAATACAAGAATAACACAAACGGCCCGGAGAATATTACTGAACCGTTTGAGTTAGCTGCCCATTAGTTCTTTAGCATCAATTCAGATCTCCCTTTACTATTCCAAGCACCAGTATCCAGCAAGACAAATCAACAAAGCCCCGCTATCGCGGGGCTTTGTTGATTTGTCTTGCGGTGAGAGAGGGATTCGAACCCTCGGTACAGTTTAACCCGTACGGCAGTTTAG
>JANMHK010000171.1:0-8046 GCA_031375135.1 Sphingobacteriales bacterium
CCACGTTGATCTGGTCTTCATAATTGGGGTGCGAGATGTCTACAACATGGATGAGGATATCACTTTCTTTCACTTCATCCAGCGTGCTTTTAAAACTTTCAACCAGGTGATGTGGTAATTTTCTGATGAATCCAACGGTATCACTTAACAGAAAAGGTGTTGTTTCCCAAACGATCTTTCTTGTGGTGGTATCCAGCGTCGCGAAAAGTTTGTTTTCCGCAAATACTTCCGATTTGCTCAGCAGGTTCATGATCGTAGATTTTCCCACGTTCGTATATCCTACCAGCGCGACCCTGATGAATTCTCCACGCTCTTTTCGCTGTGTGAAAGATTGTTTGTCAATTTCTTTCAGTTTTCTGCGCAACAAATTGATTTTCTCACGAACAATACGGCGGTCAGTCTCGATCTCGGTTTCACCCGGACCCCTGGTACCAATACCACCGCCAAGCCTTTCAAGGTGTTTCCACATACCTCTTAGTCGGGGTAATATATACTGGTATTGCGCGAGCTCAACCTGTGCTTTTGCCTGAGCAGTTTTGGCCCGCCTGGCGAAAATATCGAGGATAAGATCTGAGCGATCTATGGTTTTAACGCCAACTGCTTTTTCAATATTTCCCAACTGGGCACCGGTAAGTTCATCGTCGAAGATGAGCACCTTGATATCGCGGCCTTCCACAAAGCTTTTGATCTCTTCCAATTTTCCTTTACCCAGATAGGTTTTGCTATCAGGATGGGCTAATTTCTGGGTAAACTTTTTCACGGTGACGGCGCCTGCTGTTTCTGCAAGAAAAGCGAGCTCGTCCAGGTATTCTTTGACCTGCATTTCTGTCTGATCTTTTCCGATCACACCCACGAGAACCGCTTTCTCCTCGGGGTTCAATAACTGTTTCTTATCGATCAAATGATGATATTTCTGTAAAGGTAATAAAATGAGTATGGGAAAAGACTAAAGGCCGTGACAGTCCAATTCCACACATTCACCAGGCCAGTATTACAGTCCGCTAAAACAAAGGCCAACCGTAAACGGTCGTATCCCCTGGGGTCCTGAGCCTGATTTGAAGAGTTCTGTGAGCGTGTAAGTACCGAATAGGGAGATGTTGCCATATCCCACGCGGGCCGTACCGGCAATGCGAGTGCCATTGAAGAATTTCTTGTCTTTTACTTTGTAGGTATAACCAGCATCGCCGCTTTGGTCAAGTTCAACTTTTGCTTTCGTGTGCACGTCCATCGTGGTACCTACTTTCGCGCCGATCGCGAATTTGAAACTTTTGTTCATATTGGCCGGATTCGCAGAGTACCTGAATTCTACGGGGAGCTCAAGGTAGCCCAGCGCCAGTTTGTATTTTTTGTATTTGTTAACCGTGTCGGCACGGAACTGTGCTTCTTTTTTGTTTTTGATGTCTATATAGGTCTTTTCAAAAAACATATTATCGGTACCAACGCCAGGCCCAATGGCAACCGACAAACGGGGATTGGTTTTGAAAGGGAAATCAAACAGGAGGTACATATTGAAGGTTCTCGAGAATCCCTTGGTTTTTATTGAATCCGGAGTGCCGGTCCAGCTCGTGTAGCCCACCTGAAGCATGAAATGATCCGCCGACCTTCTGCCAAGATCCACTTTTGACCAGTCTGTTTTTTTAGGTTTTGCCGCAGGTTCCTGCGCCATAGCCGCTGTTCCTGATATGATCAATGCCAGTACGAATACGATCCTCTTCATGATGTTATTTAAGTGGACAAAACTATCCCTGCCCCAGTTAACGAAAGGTTAAGGTTAGGGAGGTGCAAAATTAAGGGTTTAAGACGGACTTGTTGGTCTCTTGTCTAAAGGGCCATCAGCGACCGTTTTGAGTTCATTCGAACTCATGTTAGAAGTCTGACACTTCGTATTCCCGCCTGGACACTCCTGTTGCTCCCGTTTTGAGCCAAAACGGACCATTTTTCCAAAAAATGGAAAACCAAACCATCGAAATCCAATCATAACCTGTTAGAGTACAACGACTTGTATAACTGGCAGGGTTGCTGATATCCCATTAGCACTAAATATTGACGCTGAATGGTGATGAGACTGGTAGGGTTCCAGCGCGGGTACATGCAAAAAAAACTGCCGGGCGTACCCGGCAGCACTCATTGACAACTTAAATTTAATAGATTTTCAGATGACGATATATTATCTCCAGGCAAATCCGCCCAGGCTGACCGTGATCTCGCCGGTTTTTTCATCGTGATAGATTTTGTACTCAGATGGATACCAGGTATTGTTTGGCGAGAACAGTTGTGGAACGCCAAAAGGAGTGGTGGAGCTGGTTCCAGATAATAAATAGGCTCTCGTGATCATAGGCTCATAAAAAATTACTTTTCCGTTGTAAGATCCGTAGATGAAAGTTTTGGTAAAAGGAACTCCTTTAAGTTCCGGAGCGTTCTTATCAAGCCAGTGTTTTCCCATGGCTGGCACACCGCCCTCCGTTGGAAAATAGGTAGCTGGCATATAGCCCGGAGGAGGAAGTTTCTCCATCAATGGGCCTGGCATAATAGCAGATTGCTCCTCCATACCAATCATATAAAAATGGAAATCGAAATGGGGAACTCCGTAAAGAAAATCAGGTTCATGGCCCCGTGGATTCCAGTCCAACATAACGAACTCAAAAGGAGTGGCATCGGTAGCTTTCTCATGGATTTTCAGCATAAGCACGGTGGGCGTGGTTGGCAATCCTTCGAGCGCACCTTTCGTCATGACCACACCATATTCCTGCGGCTTGCCTTCGTGCGACATGGTTATAAAAGACCGGATCTTACCATCGCCCAGCTGGACCTGCGGCCCATAAAACGTATTCGTTTTTGTCAGGCTGCCTGACTTGCCTGAAGCATTGGCTTCCGGAAACTGGTTAACTGCTTCTTCCTTCTGACATGAGCTGAATAACAATAAACTACTCAAACTGAGCAATGCAAAGGCTGACTTAAGCTTTTTCATAAGCTGTTATTTTTAAGGATGAAAAAATTACGATAATGAATACGGACATTTCAGATAAACAGGTCGCATCATCTTGTTGTGGTAGTAACGGGAAGGAGTTGTAAGATAGAATTATTCCGATTTATAAGATCTATTTACTATAAAATATTTTTTGCCCCCAACGGCACAGTTTCTGTACCAGCATCTGTTCATTTAAAAAAGTAAATCATGGATAATTTAAATCACTTAAGGGATCTGTTGCGGTTTGACCTCAAAAACATTATGGCTGCAGAAGAACAGATCGCGGAAGCACTTCCTGCCCTGATTGAGAAAGCTACACATCCTGAGCTGAAAGAAGCGTTGGAGAAGCATTTGATCGTAACCAGGCGCCAAAGGGAAAGAGTTCAGGCCCTTAGCGTTCGGTTAGGAGAGAAGCAAGAAAGCGAAGGTCTTTTCAATAGTTTGTTTGAAACCGCCATCACCAACAAGGGCATTGAGGGCCTGGTTGACGAAGGGGAGAAGTTGATGCGGGTAGATATGGCACCAGAAGTGATGGATGCAGCGATCATTGGGGCATCGCAGAAAATGGAACATTATGAAATTGCTGCTTATGGAACGGCTAGGACATTTGCGGAAGAATTGGGCATGCAGGATGTAGCAGATGAACTGCAGGACATTCTGGATGAGGAGTATGAAGCGAATGATTTGTTAACTGAATTGGCAGAAACAGATGTCAATCGCAGGGCAGAAATGGGTGAGATTAAAAGAAATAGATAACAGAGTTGAGTTGTATGTGAAAAGCAGTTGTTACCTTAACAACTGCTTTTTAATTTTAAAATAAAATTGATTTATGAAGAAGTTGATCTTCTCTGTTTTGATATCGATGCTTTTCGGGATGAGCCTGTCGGCGCAGACCGTTCCCGGGGACACATCCAAACCCTGGTTCAAGATTTCCGACACCACTTCTTTCAAGGGTAAATATAAAATGGAAGGCGTCGGGTTCGACTATATGGGCATAACCGTAAAGGATAGCTCATTATTTTTTGAAGGCGGAGAGTATGCGGGCTCCCTGACTCCCCTGAAAGATAAAAAAGATGCTTTTGATGCAATGGGGATCGCCGTGTTTACATTTTCCAGGAACCCGGTGGGAGAAGTAGAGATCCTAAAGATCGACTACAATGGCGCGCTCTATGAAGGAAAGAAAGAAAAGCCAGCTGCAGGCACCCAATAGCCGATTTGACTGAGATTGATATATAAAAAAGCCAGGATACGCTCCTGGCTTTTTACATATCGTTTCAAATCAACCGATTTTATAGATCGCTGTAGCGTGAGGCCTTCATCAGGATCGTTTCATTCCGGGATACAGAATTCGCATATTTCGGCATCGGTGAGAGTTGTTTCCACTGCGGATCGTCTCTGAATTTATTCCAATGCTCATTTCTGTCGGCCATGTCTTTGAAGCTGGTCATGTAAATAAGGTTCGGCATCCTGGGGCCCACAATCACACGGGCATAAAATATCGCGTTGAAGTCGAGGCGCTTAAACAAATCGATCTCGCCGCCTTCATTGAACATATATACTTTCCTTAGGTGAAGGTCTTCGGTACTGCTTTCATAACTCCGGAATTCAAAAATATTATCCGGTGATTTCTGAAAACTCTTTTTGGTTGAATGCTGGGTATGAAGCCTGAAAGCAGATGCGAGCATGGATTCTATCCTGCTGTAAGGTGCATTGTTCTGGAAGCTGTCCAGGTGTATCAGGGGATCAGCACCAAAAGGGTCAACCGAGCCGAATGCATTTTCAATGGTTCCCAGTAATTCCAAGCTCGCCAGGGGAATCCAGACCATCAGTTTCTTGTCAACCGCCGTATCATTTACCACCGGCATGAATACGCCCACCACGGGTACTTTGTTTTTTTTCAGAAATGGCATCACTTGGTTGCCTATATGTTCTTCCAGGTGGTCGATCTGTTTCTGGTTTACACAGTGGTATACTTTTACGAGGTAGTATTCCTGTTTCCCTTTTTTCTGTCCGACAGCGAGAACAGATTGGAGCAAAATGGCACAAATCAATAAGTAACGCATATGTTGGGTTTTATTAAATGCGGTATCCGCATTATTTTCAAAATCTGGCGTCCGGGTCATGTCCTCCCGCGGAACAGTTGGGACAGGCCTGCCCTTTTAATGGATCCGAACGGTTGCTTTTCGTAAGTTCTACCGTAACAATACCGGTAGGCACGGCAATAATAGCATATCCTAATAACATTTTGGCGGTATTCATCGTCTAAATCATCAACCCCAAAGGCTCAACGAATTCATTCTCAAGCAGTATGATCCTGTTTTTTAGCCATTTGCATTAGCGGGGTTTTATCTCTATATTTATCCGGCATAAGGTCACTTAAAATTCCCACTATGGACCGTCGTTCTTTTCTGAGTTTACAGCCCGAATCAAAGCTTGCTGCATTTGATATGGCCCGGACAAGCACCGGCCTGAATAAATATACCGGTACATGGACCAGAAACGAAGTTCAGCATCTCCTGAAGCGGGCACTGTTCGGTTCTAAAAAAAGCGATATAGATAAATTTACAGGCCTCGGTCTTACCGCCACGATAGACGCCTTACTTAACTATAGTTCTCCGTTGCCTGCACCGCCACTAAATGATTACAACAGCAGCACCGTAACTGATCCTGATGTTCCTGCCGGAGCAACCTGGGTGAATAATCCAACCAATGACGGCACTATCAATAGCCTCAGGAGGAATTCTTTCAAGAAATGGTGGGCCGGGGTATTGATCAACCAGGAAAGCAATATCGGGGAGAAAATGACGCTGTTCTGGGCCAATTTATTTGGTACAGAAACCAACGATATCGGCAATGCACATTGGGTATACAACCATCATACCCTTCTTAGGCAGAATGCTGTGGGTAACTACAAGCAACTGATTAAAAAAGTCACGGTAGATCCGGGGATGCTGCGTTACCTGAATGGGTATGTGAATACAGCCAGCGCACCAGATGAAAATTATGGACGCGAGTTACAAGAACTCTTTACCCTCGGTAAGGGTCCCACAGTCCAATATTCGGAAAGCGACGTAAGAGCCGCTGCTAAAGTATTGACCGGATGGCGGATCAATGCGAGTTTTGCCACCTATTTCGACGCTACCAGGCACGACACCGGAGCAAAAGTTTTTTCGGCCTATTATGGCAACAAAACAATCACCGGTAAAACAGGTGCGGCAGGTGCCGGCGAAACGGATGAATTGATTGATTTGATCTTCTCTAAAGACGAAGTGTCTAAGTACATCTGCCGGCGATTATATATCTGGTTCGTTTATTACAAGATAGACGCTGCGGCAGAACAAAATGTGATCGAACCCCTCGCCAAGATATTCAGGGATAACGGGTATGAAATAAAACCTGTTCTCAAGGCCTTATTCGAGAGCCAGCATTTCTTTGATGTGCTTAACCAGGGCTGCTTTATAAAGAGTCCGGCAGATTATGTAATTAGCTGCCTCAGGGAATATGGCGTGGTTTTTCCTACTGGCTATACCAACCAGTATATCATGTGGAATTATATCCGGAACTGGTATGCCTCGATGACCCAGGATATCGGAGATCCTCCTAACGTGTCCGGATGGCCGGCTTATTACCAGGAGCCACAGTTCCATGAGATATGGATCAATGCGGATACCCTGCCTAAACGCAACAGGTTCACAGATACCATGATCACCACAGGGTATACCAACTCCGGACAAAAGATCTTTATTGATGCAGTGGCATTAGTTAAAACCTTTACTGCTCCCGGCGACCCTAATAAACTCATCGACGAGCTTTTGCAGGTCATATACCGGGTTCCCATGTCGGCCACTACCAAACAAAGTATAAAGCAGCAGATCCTGTTGAGTAACCAAGCCGAAGATCATTACTGGACAGATGCCTGGAACGCCTATATCCTGAATCCCGTCACCGGTAATTTCAATATCGTCAACAACAGGCTGAAAACCCTGTTTCAATATTTCATGAACCTTCCTGAGTATCAATTATCATAGTATGGACAGACGTAAATTCCTTAAAAGAACTTTGCCTGCTGCCGGAATGATACCGGGGGTGATCGATGGTTTTCCCATCAGGGCATTTGCTGCCGAGAACGGATTTATTAAGGCGGCTATGATGCCCTATATCGAAACCGATAAGGTACTCGTGATCATACAACTTAGCGGTGGTAATGATGGTCTGAATACTGTGATCCCTATTTCGGGATATGATAATTATAATAATGCCAGAAAAAATATTGCTATTCCAGAGAAGAAGATACTCAGGCTGGATGGTATGGACAAGACCGGTCTTCATCCTTCCTTAACAGGATTTCAGCAGCTGTTTAACGAAGGCAAATTGAATATTGTGCAGGCAGTGGGTTATCCCACTCCAAACTTTTCCCACTTCAGAGCAACGGATATCTGGATGAGCGCTTCTGATAGCCTTACTGTGGTAAACAACGGTTGGATGGGCAGGTACCTCGATGATCAATATCCTGGTTTCCCCACCAATTATCCATCTACCCAGATGCCCGATCCCCTTGCTATACAGGTTGGTTCAGTGACATCACTCACCTGCCAGGGACCCGCAGTGAGTATGGGCATGAGTATCACGGATCCCACCAGTTTCTATAACCTCGTGGATAACATTCAGGACCCGGTTCCCAACAGTCCCATGGGCTATGAACTGAGTTACCTGCGTCAAATCACCAGACAGACCAATAAATATACAGAGCGCATCCGACAGGCTGCACTGGCCGTTCCAAGCCAGGGAGCATACCCCAATAATAGCCTCGCTGCGCAGTTAAAGATCGTAGCGCGACTGATCAAGGGCGGACTGAAAACAAGGGTTTACATGGTGAGCTATGGCGGATTTGATACCCATGCTACTCAGGTAGTGGGAACAGATACCACTACGGGCACACACGCTACCCTCCTTGGTAATGTCTCCTCTTCCATTAAGGCATTTATGGATGATGCTAAAGGCCTTGGTGTGCAGGACAGGATCGTTGGAATGACTTTTTCAGAGTTTGGACGAAGGATAAAATCAAACGCGAGCGGTGG
>JANMHK010000134.1:0-3242 GCA_031375135.1 Sphingobacteriales bacterium
AAATTGTGCTGGGGAAGACCGGAGCCGAGAAATCCAAAACATGATGCAGAGGCGGCGTAATTACTCCATTGCAGGAGATAATCAAATCCATATGAATAAATGGGTACGGTACTGAATCCGTCCCAGAAAAGACCTGCTGACAGGCTGGCAATATCCGCCTTGCGGACAGTTCGGCCTGCACTGAATTGCACGCTAGGCCCCAAATGGTTTGCTTTAAAACTCGCGGAAGCTGCAAAAGGAAGGGCCAGTTGCATACTGCCAACAATGGAAGGCCGGTGCTCCGTTTCTTTCAAAAACACATGATCCACTCCTAACAACAGGGGCTCAATGCCAGGCGTATTCTTCTTTGTTGAGTAACCGGATTGTTTGGTGTTGAGTGCATTTATTTCAATACTAAAATCCGTGCCCTGTCTGAGGCCATAGCGCAATACGAGATTCGGATGGATAAAAGTGCTCAGGCTGTCGTTGATAACTTCATGTCCTACTTCCCAGGCCACCTGAAACCCGCCAGGGTTCAATACCAGTTGGGCTTCGGACTTGTTCCTCCGCCCCCGTTTGATCTTTCGCTTGACTTGACCCTCTGCAGGGCTAAGCCAGGTAAGTGATGCAAGTAGCAGGAACATCCGCCAAAACATATATGAATCTAGTGATAAGTTCGAAACATATCCCTATTCCCTAAACCTGTTGAGTGACAGGATTTTCCAAGATGTGTAGTAGCTTGATCAATTTACCGGCACAATGCTGAATGTGCCTTTCATCTCGCCGGCAAACCCATCGGTGCCTGCTCAAATTTTGCCCTGGAGTCGGGAATATCTTTCGCGACGCGAAAATTGGTGACATAGACCTCGTTCCCTTCTATACTTCCAAAATTAAATCCGAACTGGTTGGGTAAGTAGGCCCCATTGATGGCCGTCCTTGTTTACCTTGTGAACAGAAAGGAGTAAAATGAAAGATCACAAAAAGTATTATCTTATTTCCGCCTCACCAGACGAAGTATACAACGCACTTACCAATCCGCTTGCCATTCGCTTATGGACAGGCGAACCAGCGGAAATGTCAGAAGAGCCGGGCTCCGAATTTTCTTTATGGGACGGAAGCATTTGCGGAAGGAATATTTCTTTTATATCTGGTAAGAAAATTGAACAGCAGTGGTATTTCGGCGAACAGGAAGAGCCTTCTATCGTAACCATCATTTTACATCCGCATGCCCGGGGAACATCAGTAGAATTGAGACATACAAATATTCCTGACGCTGAGTATGATGATATCACCCAGGGATGGGGTGAAAGTTATTTCCTGGCCCTGGACGAATTTTTTCTCTGATTAAAGTACCGGTATGAAAGCAGCTACCATTCAGGAGATAAAACAGGAAATACTTGCCCTGCCTCACAGTAAACTTGCAGAAATTACCCTTCGCTTAGCCAAGTCAAAAAAAGAAAATAAGGAGCTCCTTACTTTCCTGCTTTTTGAATCGCATGATATTTCCGGATATATAGAATCTGTAAAAAAAGAAATTGAATCGGAATTTCTCGATATCAATATCTCACATGTTTATTTTGCCAAGAAGACGATCCGTAAGGTATTAAGGATAACAAACAAGTATATCCGGTTCCCAAATTCAAAATTGGTAGAGGCAGAATTATTGCTGCATTTCTGCAAGCTGGTTAAAGACAGTGGCATCAGGATCGATAAAAATCTGGCACTTAAAAACCTCTACCAGAATCAGTTGAAAAAAATCGAAAAAGCAATGTCGGAATTACATGAAGATATTAATTACGACTTGAACAAACTGTTGGCAGCTTTAAAGAATTAACATCAGGACATGGCCGTACGAGACAAAAGTTGTTCGAGGACCTATCTATCACCCCCTATTTAATTGTATATCTAAATCCCGCATAAATCAGGCTTCCCGTCACCGGGCCCCAGATCATTGAGGCATCGAAGTAGCGGCTGAAGGGCTGATCTGCGGCGATGATCGCATTTTTCTGAATGTAGCCGGTCAGGTTCTCCCCGCCGATATACAGATCAAAAAGTTTTTTACTGCCAATGGTTTTGCTGACCTGCGCATTCATCGTAACATATGAAGGCGAGCGGGATTCTAATCTAAATCCCTCTGGATTGGCCTCTGTGGAAGGTATCCGCTTGCTGCCTACAACATTCAATGTGTAGTCAAATTTCCATCCATCAACTTCGTACGCTAAATTGGCAAAGGCCCTGTTCTTAGCCATAAAAGGCTTGTCCAACAGCTGACCACTATAGGTCGCCTTCACATCAAAAAATCGGTAAGCTAAGCGAACATCCAATCTCTTCACCGGAACAAAAGCAAATTCTGCCTGGAAACTGTTGGAATATGACTTGCCCTGCAGATTGTAGAACTTCGCTTCCCGCGGATTTTCCAGGTCAAGAACGATCTGGTTCCTGAAGTCGTTCCGGTAGAAATCAAGCCCAATGGTTGCATCCCGACCGAAAAGTTTGAACTTCTGGTCAAGGCTGACGCCCTTGTTCCAGGCCACTTCAGGATCCAGGCCATAGGCCTTTCCTGCCTGGGTATTGATAATGGAAATCTGACGGGCACTAACAAGTACGCCCAAGTTCTCTGCAAATATATCCGCTGTTCGTTGTCCACGACCTGCACTAAATCTTAAGGTGGTATTATTCAATGGCGCGTAACGGATGTTCAGTCGCGGTGTTACAAACCAACCATAAAGACTATTATGATCGGCACGAAGCCCGGCAACTACATCTAACTTTTCATTGGGCGCATAATTGTATTCCGCGAAAGCACCCGGGACAAGTTCTGTTCTGTCGTATTGTGTCGCGTTCAGCCTTTCTTGATAACCATCATACAAGAAACTCAGACCAGTTTTGAATTTATGGATATCCGATTTGATCCTCGACTGGTAGATCAGGTTGGAATAAACATTCCCCTGCTCTGCATCATAAGTTGTGGAACCAAAATAAGATTCCTGATTATGATTGAATGCAGAAACCTGTAACCCAATGCTCTTGTAGATTTTTTCGGGGAATACATAACCGAGCTTTCCAAACACCTCATATCGTTTCGTTTTTATGCCCAAACCATAGATCGTATTGGAAAATTTATCTGAAGGATCGAAGTTTAATTGTCCGCCAACCTTATGATCCAGCAGCAGTTTTACACCGAAATGCGACATGAGTCCGTTCTCACCCAAATACTGCCAGCGCTGGATACCACTAAACTGATTGCCTGTTGGCAGGTCACG
>JANMHK010000188.1:0-42692 GCA_031375135.1 Sphingobacteriales bacterium
TAAGCATAGCAGCTCATCGAGGGTTCATCTACGGTGATCTCGGTGCATCCTGCTTCTACAAGCGCTTCGAGCTCTTTCCGCACCAAAGGCAGCAGCGCTTCCGTGATCTCAAAACGGTCTTTATATTCTCGATTTGGCAAAAGTCTTCCACTTAAAGTGTAAGGACCGGGAACACTTGTTTTTAGAACAAATCCTTCGGGTGCGAGTTTTTTCAAGCGTTGATATTCTGCCACGGCACCCAGGCCATTGGGGGCGCTCAGGGTGTCTACAATACTGTGTTTTCCCCGTTGATCGTGCGCAGCCGGGCCCCATTTCCGGGTTTCCGACTGGTTGGATTCGATACCGTTGATAAAGCCGTAGAACGACAGGTTGAAGTCGAGCCGCGTCTGTTCACCGTCCGTGATCACATCCAGCCCCGCAGTCACCTGGTCGTGTATGGCCGCGATAACCGCGTCGTTGATCATTTCTTCAATGTCAGCAGGACCGAATTTGTCGAGGTTCTCACTCGCAAATTCAAGCCATCCGGGAAAAGGGTAGGAGCCTACAACAGTTGTTCTGATCGACATAGTTAAAATTGAGCGGTAAATATATGACTAGAATTTATATGTGAATCTGAATGATAAAGCTGGTGCCTTCTCCTTCTTTACTCTCGACTTTCATCGTTCCCCCATGTCCTTTAGTAATGATGTCGTAACTGAGTGAAAGACCGAGGCCAGTTCCTTCACCGCTGGGTTTGGTGGTAAAAAAAGGTTGGAAGATCTTGTCACGGATTTTTTCCGGGATACCATTTCCATTGTCGTGAACTATGATCTGTATGCCATCTTTGGTCAAACTTGTTTTAACAACCACACGGGGCCTGTAATCGCTGCCGGCAGTTTTAGTTTTTTCCTGTACCGCGTAAAAAGCATTGTTGACCAGGTTTAGTAAAACGCGGCCAAAATCCTGCTGCAGCAAATCAACGGTTGTAATAGATGCATCGGGTTGAATCTCAAAATCAGCATTGAATGATTTATCGCGGGCCCTAAGACCATGGAAACTGAGCCTGGTGTATTCATCCACTAATGCGTTCAGGTCAACGGGCTCTTTCTGGGTTGTGCCCTTGCGTGAATGCAAGAGCATGTTTTTAACGATGCTGTCGGCACGTTTCCCGTGAAACTGGATCTTTTCCTGGTTGCCGGTAAGATCGTTGAGCATGGTGATCAGGCTTTCCCGTTTATCTTCGGGGATCCATTTTTCAACTTCTGCTTTGATCTCGCCAGTGATCTCATTATTGACTTCAGCAAAATTATTGACGAAATTGAGCGGGTTCTGGATTTCATGGGCAATACCTGCCGTCATCTCACCGAGAGACGCCATTTTCTCCGACTGGATCAGTTGGGCTTGTGTTGATTTCAAATTTTCAAGGGACTGTTTCAATTCAGCGGTGCGTGCTGTTACCTGATTTTCAAGATCTACTTTTTGGTTTTCAATCAAGCGGATTTTTTCCTGTTCCTGCTCGAGCAGGATCAGCTCTTTTTCTTTTTCCTGTTCGCTGATTTTCTGCCGCTGTTCAGAGAACCGCCTGAACAGCAGCCTGCTGAACGAAATGATCATCCAGATGAAGGTCAGTTCCATTAATGTATTAAGTGACGTCACGAGCCACTGGAGTATTTTATTATTCAGAAACACGGAATCGTCTCCGGTGATGAGATACCAAAACACGAGCAACAGCAGGAGGGGGAAAACCAGGAAGAATGGAAGCACCGCATAAAGAAGGAATTTTCTTTCAGTATGTTGGCTGCCTTTTAGTAAAAAGAAAGTAGTGATCAGGCAGATGATAAAAAAGGCTAAAAAAACAAAAATGAAGCCGCTATCAGACCTGTTAAAAAAAAACGCATCTACCGCTCCAATGATTAGAAATAAGAAAGAAAAAGCGATCAGAAATTTATCCCATCGGGGCAGGTGTTTTTTAGTGTTCAGGTATTGGCGGATGAAATGAAGGAAAAATACAAAGGAAATAAGGCCAGATAGCATATTAAGAATAGCCGCCGTGTCAGGGTAATTCCGGTAGAGTTCTGTCTGAAAATGAGCGTTGCCGTAATAAAGGAATAATACAAAGAAAGCAAAATATAGAAATACTTTTTCCCTTACCAGGAAAAAGAAAACAAAATAGATCAAAGCGGCGATCAGATAAATACCACCGTAAAAAGCCCTTGTTTGTTCCTCTCCTCTGACCAGGAGTTTTTCATTGTCTGCCAGGTATTTCCGGGCGTACCGGTCGGGGTTAACCATGGCTACCTTAAAGCTTTTTGCAAATCTGGGATTTAAGAGACTTGCATGATAAAACACTTCGATCGTTTCATCCTTGCCCATGGCAACCGGCGCAATATTGGAATTTCGGAATTCCTTTTTCTTTTTCCAGGATAGGTTGTCGCCGGTGGTATAAATCTCATTTTTCCCGCTCGGTCTGATCACATGGAAATCGGCCTTGTTACTGTAAGCATCAAAACCGGTTTCAATAAGCTTGCCGGTTTTGTTAGCAATGCGGTAATAAAACCAGTATTCCCCCTGGTCAAGTCCTTTTTTGGCGTATTCGTTTTTCCAGGGTTTCATTCTACCCTGTTTAAACGCAGACGTAGCATCTTCCAACGTCATCTTTCCTGCGGCGTCCTGGATAAACAGAAGATTCGAATCGTTTATTTCCTGCTGCCAAAGCGTATCATTCCTGATCTCATAACCAGGAGGTATAGACTGGCTATATCCCTGAAACGTTACAAGCAGAAAAGTCAGAAGTGTAAACAGTCTGGTCACCATAAAATGGAAATTATTGGTTGAGATCACCCATTGAATATAGTGCTGAATTCCCGAAAGCTAAAATGCATAAAGCTTTGAGAGCCTGGCGGCATGCTCATCATATGCACTTTCAAACAAGCTCGTTGCTTTTTCAACACCCACATTACAAACTGCAGTAAGCACTTTCGGCGGTTGTCCCGCTTCAGTCAGCAGTCTGGCCAGTTCTGCCTTAATGCAATTCACTGCCAGGATGCCACCAACCGTAGAGCCAGGTGCCACGGGTGTTTCAAGGCCTTCGATCTTTACCATGGCATCCCCGGCTGGGGCACCTGTATCAATCACGAGGTCTGCAAAATCGGTCAGCTTTTTACCATCACTACGCTTACTTGCACTGGCTGCTGAATGTTCAGCTGTAATGAGTGCTACTACTTTGATCCCCCTGAGTTGAAATTGCTCGGCCATTTCTACAGGAACTATATTGGTTCCACTGCTGGAGATCACGAGCGCCGTATCAACGCTGGATAGCACAAAATTTCTCAATATGCGGTCTGCCAGGCCACTCACATTTTCTAAAAACATCGCCTGACGCTGACCGTTAGCGCCCACTACATTGTTATGATAGGTAAGTGAGAGTTCCACAATGGGATTGAAGCCCGGGAAAGAGCCATACCGCGGCCACATTTCTTCTACCATGATCCGGCTGTGCCCCGAACCAAAAACATGTACCATGCGTCCGGCCAATATGGTTTCTGCGAACCATGTTGCTGCTGTTTTTAATTTCTCTTCCTGTTGACCTATCCTTTGAAGAATAAGGGTCGATTTCTGAATGTATTGCTGAATAGGATCCATCATATTTTTTTTTGTTGCATCATGGCGAAGCCCGCTGCGCCGATCGCTCCTGCCAGATCCCCATGTGCTGCTTTTAATATCATAGCCCGGTTTCCTCCGGCACGCCATTCAAAAGAGGCGAGAAATTTTTCTAATGGATCGAACAATGCATTTCCCGCTTCTGTAATTCCTCCTCCCAATATGACCGCCTCAGGGGATAGTATATTCGTGAGGGAAGCAATACCGATGGCAAGTTGGCGTATCGAATCCAGCCAGATCAGTTGGGCAAAATGATCACCCCGTTTATAATCATCGATCAACTCATGTGTATACTGATATCGGCCCAGGCTTCTTTTGCTGATGGTGCAGTTCCCGATGGCGTTCTCCAGACTGCCTGGCATTCCACAAATATCGGGCTCACCCTGATTGTCAAGCGAAATATGGCCAACATGTCCTGCTTTTTGAAATGCACCCTGATAGATCTGGCCATTAATGAGCAAGGCCCCGCCAACACCGGTGCCGAGGGTGATCAGGATCGCGTGCTCCAATTCTTTGGCAACGCCGAAACGTTTTTCTGCTGCCAGTGCTGCTATGGCATCATTGGCTACCCAAACCCGTTGAAAAAACACATCCGACCAATCCAGCCCTTCAAGTCCTGCTAAACGCCCGGGCATATATTTGATCGCTGAGTTCTGTTCATCCGGGATCCCAGGTGCAGATATGCCTATCAGATGTTCGCCGGGATTTTTTTCCGTTAACGATTCAACGGTGTCAATGATGGTTTCTTTCCAATTGTCGTTGACAATTGTATGATACTGTTGGTCTAGTATGTCACCTTCTTCGTTGACCACAACACCTTTGATCCGGGTTCCACCAAGATCAATACCGATAGCGGTAGCAGCACTATTCATACTGCCCCTCCGTTACGGACCATCCGCCATCTACAGATATGGTTTGCCCAGTGATAAATGAAGCATGATCAGACAATAAGAACACAACCGCGCCATCCAGGTCGGCAGGTATTCCCACGCGCCCGCCATCCAGTGGTTGTTTCGAGCGTGTGAACGAAAGGATCTCCTCGTTGTGCAGTGCTCGTTGCGACATCGGTGTTTCCACCAGCGCAGGTGCGATCACATTGATACGAATATCATGAGGTGCATAATAAGAAGCGATGGATTTGGAGAAACCCACAACCGCTGATTTTGCCGCAGCATAAGCGTGGGTTGCGAAATATTTTGGGGAAGGTGAATGCGCCAATACGGATGACATATTCAGGATCACTCCCTTTTTCTTTTCGCGTAGAAAATATTGCACGGCCGCTCTGTTCGAGTACATCACGGAGTCCAGGTTCCAATGCAGTGTTTTTGACCAACCTTCCACCGTCAACTCATGTAGTGGACCATCGCCAAATCTTCTTCCACTGCCACCGGCTACATGGTAAAGTCCGTCAAAGCTACCAAACCGGGTAACGGCCTCTTCTATTACCAGAGAGGCTGTTTTTTCCTGCATCGCGTCAGCGCTCATTACATGGGCATGCTCACCCAACACCGCCTGTGCATCAGCAGAATGTTGTAGATCCCGTCCAACAACTACAATCTTCGCGCCTTCATCTACACATGCTTTTGCTGCCGATAATCCAAGCCCTGTTGTGCCTCCGATGATTACAATTACTTTGCCAGAAAGCCATTCTTTTCCCATGTTTTGGTATCAGCTTGGAAATTACAATATTTTGTTACTATTTCGGGTCAATACATCACGGCAGGGAATTTGAAATTCAAATTCAAGGTATATTGCCCGAGTTTCACTAATAATCCGACAAGAATGAGGAGTTGCTTATTTATATTGGTCAGTTTCTCTTTGGCTATGCAAGCCCTTATGTCCTGCGAAAGTAGTGGCACTGGCCCACCTAAACCTAAAAGGGTGGACATCGTTAAAGAACCTGCTAAACTTGAACCTACGGTTAGTGGACAAATGTCTGCGATTCTTGATCTGGCACTGGCGGCGAACGGTCAGGCAGATGATATTCATTTGAATAGTAGTCCTGAGATTGCTTCCTACTATAGCAGGAATGCCTATACGCGCCTCTGGGGGAAAGACAAACAATGGCATCCCGCTGCGGATAGTTTATTCGAAATGATCAGAAAGGCAGAATGGTATGGATTGTTTCCGGGAGACTATCACATAAAACCATTAACGGTCATTTTTGAAAAGCTTCATGATTCCGTATCTAAAAATGATGCGGCCCTATGGGCCCGGGGTGAACTCATGCTGTCAGATGCGTATGCGTCAATGGCGAGGCACTTGAAGAAGGGTAGAATAGAACGTGACAGCGTTACATTGAATCCGGATTCTGTTTTGACCCAGACATTTTACGACAATATTATTGATCGAATGAAAGCCGGTGAGCAGCCAAGAGAGATATTAGAAGCGCTCGAACCTGTACACCCAGGATACAAGGCGTTGCGGGCCCTGTTGCCGAACTTTGTGGATTCAATGGATCGAAAGGTATATACCTATATAGAACTTCCCAAACGTGATTCAATCAGTTTTGTGCGGCAGTTGCAAACCAGGTTATTTGAAAACGGCTATATAACGTTTAATAACCGTCTTCCAGATTCGGTTGAATTGTCAGCCGCCGTAAAAAAAGCCCAACAATCACGAGGGCTAACCATTGACGGAAAGGCGGGTCCGGCAGTGGTATCTTCTTTAAATAATACGGGGCCTGAAAAGTTCAAAAAAATCGCGATTAACCTTGACCGTTATAAACAGTTGCCGGATTCCATGCCGCTTTCTTATATATGGGTAAACCTTCCTGCCTACAAAATGCAGGTATGGGACACGGGCACTGTTGTACTTGAATCAAAGGTGATTATCGGTCAGCCGAAAACGAGGACCCCGTTGTTGAATAGTCAGGTTTCTAATTTTGTTACCTATCCGCAGTGGACCGTTCCATATAGCATCATTTTCAAAGAGATGCTGCCCAAGATTATAAAGAATGTGAATTACCTGGCCAAGGAAAACCTGATGGTCGTGGATCGGAACGATAGTGTGATCGATCCTGCCACCATAGATTGGTCCAAACTGAGCAAATCAAAGTTCCCATATCAGTTCAAGCAACGGCAGGGAGATGATAATTCGCTGGGTGTGATGAAGTTCAACTTCCGCAACAAGTACGATGTTTACCTGCACGATACCAATGCCCGCTCTTTGTTCTCGAGGTCAAACCGTGCTCTTAGCCATGGCTGCGTCCGGGTACAGGAATGGGACAGCCTGGCCCGCTTTCTGATCGGAAAAGATACCAGCAATACCCCCATTGACTCCGTCGGCGCATGGCTTTCAAGACAGGAAAAACACACGGTGGGACTTAAGAAAAAAGTACCCGTTTACCTCCGTTATTTCACCTGCGAGGCCACTAAGGATGGTAAGATCAAGTTTTATGAAGATATTTATGGGGAAGATAAAGTGCTGATAATGAAGTACTTCGCCAAAAAATAAGTTTATTTTTGTCGATTTTTCAATTTTCTGCCTGGTTTTTGCAGGGTAAAGCTCAGAATTTGTGCCGTATGCCATTGTTGAACCCAAGCAAATTGAATGAAAAGTATCTTCTTAGCCTTTTTACTGATCCATCTCACTCAATTCGGAGCTATCTCTCAGGGGAAGGCTACGAGTACCCGGAAAATCAATCCGGCCAAGGTTCAATACGGTACTGCCAGCTTCTACGCAGATAAATTCGAAGGCCGTAAAACAGCCAACGGAGAAACATTCACCCAAAAAGGAATGACCGCAGCCCATAATTCGCTTCCATTGGGCACTTGGATCAAAGTAACGAACCTGAGTAACAAGAAGACAGTGTTCGTGAAGGTGAACGACAGGTTACATCACAAAAACCCACGACTGGTTGACCTTTCTAAAACTGCAGCGAAAAAGCTCGGTTATACCGGAAGGGGCCTTTCCCAGGTCCGGGTTGATGTTATCGGTAAACATCCAAATACACTCGCTCTAAAATAATTTTTTCAGGTCGGTTGCTTCAGGTTAATTTTGCCTCCATTCATCAAAGCGACTGATATGAGAAAATTAATACTCGGTATCCTGTTTTTAACACCGACCCTGATAGGTTTTGGCCAGGTCAAAAACCAATACAAAAAGGGAAAAACCCTTGGCGTCCATTTTACCTTACATGATTTTGAAACTGCTGCAGACCTGAGATCAGTGGGTTTGAGTGAAGTATTAAAGGAAGGTGAATGGTCCAATATCAGCCGGATGAATCCGGGGCTGGCCCTTTCATATACACAGGGATTTACTGATAATATTGACTTTACAGGACGCTTAGGAGGTTCTGTTTTGTCATATCCGTTAGCAGGGAAACCGGCTCCCGCAAACAATAAGTTTTACCTGGAAGGAGACGTCACAGCAAATTTCAAACTGTTGTCTGACCATTACTGGGTATCTCCTTTCATCACAGCCGGTTTTGGACTTTCCAGCTGGAACGGTTACTTTGGATCTTACACTCCATTGGGACTTGGGATGCAGGTTAATTTCTTTGACGAAACCTATTTGATCCTGCAAGCACAATATCGTTTCCCGATCATTTCAGGTACCACTTCCAATCATCTGTTCTATGGAATTGGGTTAGCAGGAAATATTGGCAAGAAAAAGGAAGTTGCTCCACCGCCTCCGCCGGCGCCACCAGTAGTGACTGACCGAGACAATGATGGTATTTTAGATCCGAATGATAAATGTCCGGACGTACCTGGTATCGCTAAATATGAAGGTTGCCCAATCCCGGATTCAGATAAGGATGGTATCAACGACGAGGCGGATAAATGCCCGCAGTTGCCAGGGCTTGCTAAATATCAGGGCTGTCCAATACCCGATACTGATAAAGATGGCCTGAACGACGAAGAAGATAAATGTCCTCAGGTTCCGGGTTTGGCGCGCTACCAGGGCTGTCCAATTCCTGACGGCGATGGTGACGGAGTCAACGATGAGGAAGACAAGTGTCCAACAATTGCTGGTCCTCCTGAAAATGGTGGCTGTCCGGTGATCAACTTCAAAGCAGAAAATGTTCAGTTCCTGACAGGAAGTGCCAATTTAACCACTGGTGCTAAAACTGAATTGAACAAGCTGGTGAAAATTTTGAATGATGATTATCCTGGAGTGAAAATTGCGATTGAAGGCCATACAGATAACACAGGTAAGCCGGAAACAAATACTGCATTATCTCAGAAGCGTGCAAATGCGGTAAAAACTTATTTAGCAGGCAAGAAAGTTATACCAGAAAGAATGACTGCTACAGGATTTGGTCCTGATCAGCCAGTGGCCGACAATGCAACAGCTGCGGGAAGGGCGAAAAACAGAAGGGTTACTTTCAAAGTAAGCCAATAGGATATTTGATAAGAACAGGAAAAGGGGTTGTGTTTACAACCCCTTTTTTATTGGTTCAAGCTGACGCTAAAGTTTTTAAGAATTGCCTATTCTTTATCTCTCTTACCGAACACCCGTTCCAGAAACTTCTTCTTTTTCTTAACCGTATCTTCCGCAGTCCTGGATTTAGAATCCGACTTCATAACCGCCTTAGGATCTTTGGCAGGTTTGTCTTCATCAACTACTTCTTTTGACTCTGCAGAAGCCTGTTCTGAGCCTGCACTTACGGGAACATCAATGAAATCGGCAGAGCTGCCACCGCCTACATTTTCACCCTCTGCAGGAGGAGGTTGTTCTCCACCAGTCAGGGCCTGATAATCATAGATGGCTTCATTCCTGATCGTTTCAGGCACTACAAATTTCGCAGCCGGGTCTATGTTCAGGGTTTTGTCTTTATAAACTTCCTGGAAGAAATATCCATATGCAGGCATGGCCATCTGTGCACCGCCTGTAGTGTACAAGAGGCGAAGGAAAGGATCATCTGCACCAACCCAAACACCTGCAAGCAGTTGTGGTGTAAATCCAATGAACCAACCATCCGCATTATCGTTGGTGGTTCCGGTTTTTCCGGCCATTTCGCTGGTGATGCCATAGGCTCCGCGTAATGCCCGGCCCGTTCCAAAATCAACAACGCCCTGCATCATTTTAGTCATCACATAGGCATCTGCTTCGCTGATCACTTCTTCTCCTTTGGGAGTGAAAGAAGCCAGTACGTTTCCGTTACGATCTTCGATCCTGGTGATGAAATAGGGCTTCACATTAAAACCACGACCAGGGAACATAGAGTATGCGCGAACCATTTCGATGAGTGAGATATCGGCCGATCCAAGGGCGATAGAAGGCACGGCTGGGACCTTACTTTCAATGCCACACAGCTTTGCAAATTCAACTGTTCTTTGAACACCGAGTTGATTGATGAGGAAGACGGCACCCGGGTTTTTTGAGTATGCTAAACAGATCGCCATCGGCCCGCCACTGCCCGTGATCACTTTATCGCCCATATTAATAGGTCCTCCGGGGAAAGGTGTTTCAGGAGTATAACCGTTGGTTACCCCGAGGGTATAGAGGATAGGTTTGAAAGTTGATCCAACCTGTCGTTTAGTATTAATATTAACGTGATCAAATTTGAATGTTTTGTGATCGATTCCGCCTACCCATGCTTTCACTTCACCGTTGTAAGGATCAACCACCAGAAATCCTGTTTGAAGCATGGTTTTATGGTACTTGATGGAGTCCAGGGGAGTCATCACAGTATCCTTCTCCCTTTTCTGATTCCAGGCAAACACTTTCATGGGCAGTTTCTGATTAAAGCTGGCCCTTATTTCTTCTTCCGAAAGTTCATCCTCTTTCAGGTTCTTCCATCGATCACTTTGTTTCATCGCATTCTCCAGAACGCGTTTTCCTTCTTTCGTTAACCAGATCGCCCCGCTTTTTATGTTGGATTGATTGGAAAACACTTTCTGAAGGTTTTGCATATGCCTGAAAACAGCGATCTCCGCATATTCCTGCATACGGGGGTTAATGGTTGTGTAGATCTTCAGACCATCTTTATAGATATCATAGGGATTACCTGTTTTTGGATTCTTGTTCTCCTTGCACCATTTCTTCACTTCATCGCGAAGTACATCACGGAAATAAGGTCCAATGCCCGCATTCTCATCCATCTTTTTGTATTTCAGGTCGATGGGTTTGAGCTTGAGTTTTTCGGCTTCAGCTTCTGGAAGAAAATTGTTCCTCACCATTTGGTCGATCACGGTATTCCGACGGTCCAGCGCGGCCTTTGGATTCCTTCTTGGGTTATACAAGGTGTTTCCCTTGAGCAGTCCCACCAGCACAGCGGACTCTTCTATGTTTAATCTTGACGGCTCCTTTTGAAAATATGTTTTTGCGGCATTTCGAATGCCATAGATCTCATCGCCATAGCTGACCATGTTGAGGTATAAGGAGGCGATCTCTTCTTTGGTAAAGTTTCTTTCCAGTTTGATCGCTACGATCCACTCCTTGAATTTTTCGATGACCCGAATGGCCTTGTTGTTATTGCCCTGGTTAAGCAGGTTTTTAGCCAACTGCTGGGTAATGGTGCTCGCGCCACCTTCACTGCCCAGGAAAATGACCGCACGTGCAAGGCTTTTTATATCGATGCCGGAGTGCTGGTAAAACCTTTCGTCTTCGGTGGAGACCAGAGCTTTAATCACCGTGGGTGAAATATCATTATACTTTACATTGGTCCTGTCTTTCAGGTAGTACTTCCCCATGAGTGTGCCGTCTGAGGCATAGATCTCGGAAGACGACAGCATGGAAGGATTCTCAAGTTCTGCGAGAGAGGGTAGTTTGCCAAACACACCCAGATATACAGCTATGAGGAAGAGCAAGAAAACTCCCCAGCCCCAAATGAATATCTTCCAGAATAATCTTACAGCATTCGACATATTATCCAATTATTAAAGCAAATATGATTATTTCAACGGAATGTTCTGTTGCAATAGATCAAGGTATTGTTTCAGATCCTTTCTCGTTTTAAGCAGTTCCAGATTGGTGGTGCTGATCAAGAAGAATGAATACTTCTCTTTGGGTAGCCAGGGGAAGATCTCAGAAGCTGCACTGCTTTTTGCACGGGTCAGATAATCGTGCGCTTCCACTACACCCTGGAAACTCGCAATGCCGATCATTTTCCGGGTCTCATCAAAAGCTGAAGTAGTCAGTTCAAGAGTCCTCGCCGTGAATTTGTCCCTGTTATAACGATTCAATGCATTTCTTGCCTCATTCATATACACTACGTCCACTTTATCCAGCAGCAGTACAACAAGGTACTGATCAGTAGGTACAAAACTGTAGCCTTCCGCTTTCTTCTCAATGACAGGAGCCTTGAAGTTGGAAGAGTCGACCTTGACAGCGAGCGGCTGTTTATTTTCAGATTTCACTTCACCTGCTTTTACCGGTGTTTTTGAAACCTGCTCTTTTATTTTAGGAACTTCAGGTGCCGTGAGTTCAGGTTTCTTCACGGTCAGCTTCTCTTGACCGGCAGTTACTGCTGAAGTCTTTTTTACTGCTGCTTTTTCAGTATCCATGCTTACGGTAAAACTGTCTTCCTGAGCTCTTTCAATGGTGAGGTTGGTCAGGTAATTCTCGATATCAGCCCGGCGTTGCAGTACATCGATCATATTCCGTGCCTTTTGACCCATGGGTGATTCCGGATACAGGGAGATCAATTTATTAAGTGTGGATATCGCAGTACTATCGTCACGCTGCTTGATATAATAGATCGATTCAATATAGAGCAGTTGGGGGGTCCAGAAATTTTCTCCATAGCTGCTGTCGGCTTTCTTTTTTTCCACAACTGCTTTGTTAAAATCTCCTTCTATAAAAGAGGTGTAAACTTCTTCATATTTTTTTGTCGCTGCCGTAGACAGGGCCTTGTTTTCTGCATCTGCTTTCCTCGGGTCGTTGATCATTCGCAGGAACTTGCTTTGCGCAAAGTTCTTAGCTATATAATCTTTGTAAAACTTAGCCTTGTCTGCGTTTCCGATTTTCTGGTTGCAATAGTACAATCCAAACAACGCTTCTTCTGCATAAATGGACTGCGGATACCTGTTGAGCAATTCTTCATTGTTGGAGATCAGGGATTCACAGTCTCCTGTTTTTTCCCTGAATATCTTGCCGAGTTCATGCAGTGCCATCGCTATAGAATCGTTAGACGCCTGAGCCATTTCGGGAGTAAGCGGGATATTCGCAGAAAGTGCTTCGGTGGTCAGTTCACTCGGTATCGTTTTACTATTTGCGGCGCCCGAAGTGCTTATTGGAACAATATCTTTTCTGGCAGGGGGTTGGAGCGCCAATGCCTGTTGCGAGATGGCCGATGCGCGCCGCCAGTTATCAACATTAGGCCGGTTTCCCCAGGATGATTTAAAATCTCTCGAGCCCCTGGACTTCATGGATGAGTTATAAAAGTACCATTCGCCTTTGCTGCTGTTATCGGCAAACAGATCGGCAGGCTGGTCTTGTTTTGTGGGATCTACTACGGAGCTGGTGCCGCCCATAAACGAAGCCTGGTTAGCAGCTTCTTCTTTGAGGCCTTTTTCTTTCCTAAGTTTTCTCACCAACCCTTTCACATAGGCTATTCGTTCCTGTTCAGGCATCCCTGCAATCCGCAGTAAACTGTCTTCTACCCTGATGGTCTCATACTGATGGATGATTTCGGCGAGCAGGAGTTTGCGGTCCTGGATCCTGTCCGGTTCCAGTATGGCAGGATCGTTAAGCTCCACACTGTCGTAACCCATCGCGGCCAACTTGTACTTTCTGCGTTCAAATGCCAGATCTGCGAGTTCGAGATAAGCCTTGTTCTTAAAACCAGGATCCGTTGTGCTATTCAACCCAGCCAGTTTTAGGTAATTGATGGCAGGATCATACTGCTCCCTGGACAATTCCATTTGCGCGGCTGCATAATAGATGATGTGTTTGTATTCTTCATACTTATATTTCTTCACCATCTTCATCAGCTCTTCAATGTTCTGCTGAATTCTTTTTTCCTCATCTTCACCCGTGATCAGCCTGATTCGACTGATGCGCGCATAGGCTTCCATAATAGGATCCGTAGTATGGTTAATTACTTTATCATACCATTCATCGGCTTCGGCGGGTTTCTTAGTGATCTCGTTTAATTGGGCCAGCAAATATTCCCAGCGTGCCTTTTCCTGGATATCGGCAGCATTATCCAGCGCCTGAACCAGATACAGGGCGGCACTGTCGTACGCTTCCTGGGTATAGTGCAGATAAGCTTTCAGTTCATTCAGATCCGGATCAAGCCTTTTAGGAAAATTGGCGTCACGGCCCAGGGTCTCAATCATGCTCCAGGCTTCACCATACATCCCTTTTTCAATAAAGGTGCGGGTGAGCCAGACCAGAGATTCGTTTCTGGCCGGGGTATGGCCGAGCGCTTTAGCGGCTATGTTATTTTTCTCTTTGGAAGAAATGGTGTAGACGTTACCCGTTTCATTGGTATTGCTGCCTATGTATTTGACGTTTCCGATCTCGTCTTTTTTTCGGGGTTGAAAAGCGTAGTTGACGTACTGGAAACTGATGGCCGCGGAATCGAAATTCTTTTTATAAAAATAAGCCCGGCCCATCATCAGGTAGAGGTCGTCCACCCAATCATTTCTAAGGTCGTGCAGGAGGATCGCATCGTTGCATGTCAGTAAAACAGAATCGAGGTCCCTGCCCTGGGAGGCCGTGCCATCGAGGGTATAATTGTAAAAGGGGAGGAGCTGAGAGAAATTATCTTTAAAACCGCTGCGCGCATTAAAAAGGATCTCGTTGATCTTTCGTTCCGAATTAAAATAAAAATTATATCTCGTATTGAGGTTCTGCCCGGCTTTCTTAATGGGGTTCAGCGGTTTGTCAGTGGGCTTTTCCGATGCCAGCGTCCGGTTCTCGTATTTCTTGGGTTTATCTAATTTAACAGCTGCGCCTGGCTGTGCCATGGGCAGCAGGGGCAAGAGCATAGATAGCAGCAGGATATGCCAGCCGGACCTGGATTTTTTGATCAGGATCAACGAAACAATGATTTAGCGTAAATGTAAATTCGAATCGGCTGATTTTGTAGGTGTTGTGTGTTAAATATAACGCACGGGAAGAAAGAATAGTATTATTTGCCCGACCAAATATAGCCATTTCTCCCGCCAACAATAAATTACCTTATTTTGCCGTATAAGTAAAGCAGGGAATGGCGAAACTGATAGATACGAAGGCCACCTTAAGGCGGTTGAGGAACAGGTACCGGTTGGTGATCATGAATGACGATACCTACGAGGAGGTTGCTACCTTCAAACTCAACAGGTTAAGTGTTTATGTGGCCTTGTGTACAGTTTTTGTGGTGTTGGTGGGGCTCACGGTGGCGTTGATCGTGTTCACCCCCCTAAAATATTATATCCCGGGTTATGGCGACCAGGCGGAACGTAGGTTTATGATCGATATGAAGATCAAGGCCGACTCCCTGGAGCAGCAGTTGAAGCATAGAGAAGCATACTGGGAGAATGTAAAAAAAGTTTTAAGCGGCGATGTTACTGACAAATCGGATACATCGACACTTTCGATACCCAATCTTGAGAAATCCACTGACTGAAAAATCTAATCTTATGTTTTCCAAAAGCTCAAAAACGGACCACGACAAAGTCATCCCTTCCGGGAATACTTTAATTGGAACAGGTACCACCATTACCGGCGATATTGTAAGCAGCGGCGACGTGCGGATCGATGGTATCCTGAAAGGGAATATTCGCGGCAGTGCGAAGATCCTTATCGGGGAGGACGGGGTAGTGGATGGCGATATTGAGGGCCTTCATGCCGATATCATGGGTAAGGTCCAGGGAAAGATCGCGGTAAAGGAACTATTGAACCTTCGCGCTAGTGCGGTGATCAAAGGGGATATCAGGGCCGGAAAACTTCAGATAGAGCCCACGGTAGTCTTTAATGGCCAATGCCAGATGGGTGAGGCCAGTGTAGTGGAGATGGCCAAGGATGAGTTTAAACATGCCATTGCCAAATAGCCAGGAGCCCGGGAATAAGAATAATTTGATACAATATGCAGGGATGGCCTTTCAGTTTCTGGGCGCCATCGGTATTGCCGTATTTGTTGGACTAAAAGCAGATCAGGCCCTGAACTGGAGAATGCCCGTATGGGTTTGGGTATTACCTTTACTCGTTATTACGGGGATGATCATCGGGGTCATCCGGAACAGTTCAAAAAAATAAATTATGCTGAAAGGGTCTCCCGCCCGTCCGATCATCTTGTTGTTTATCGTTCTAAATGCCCTGGTCATTGTTTTCCGCCGTTCACTCACCAGTGAAGGTTTTTTTGTTGACATGCTGATCATTGGCAATATCATCCTTTTTGCCATGACTATTTTGTCGTTTTTCCTGCTGTATAAAGGCATGAAAGCAACTTCTACCCCCGCTTTCCTTCGATCCATATACGGAAGTTTTATGATCAAATTTTTTGTGGTCATCGTTGCGGTATTCGGATATGCGTTCCTGAATAAAGGCAATATCAATAAGCATAGCCTGTTCACCCTCATGTTCCTTTACCTGGTTTATACTTTTCTGGAAATGAAGACATTGATGAAGTTGAGCAGGAAAGAGAATCTTCATGGCTAAACAACAAGCCCCCCTCGAAGCCCTAAAACAATTCCTGCCCGAAGGAACCTTTGAGCTGGTATCAGCCTATCTACATTCCCACAAGATCCATTTAACGGTAACGCGTGAACGAAGTTCCGTATTGGGCGATTATCGGAATGCCATTGGCGGGAAAAACCACCGCATTTCTGTCAATGGAAATCTTAATTCATACGCATTCCTCTACACCCTCATCCATGAAATCGCACACCTGCTGGTGTTTGATCACTATGGCCATCGGGTAGCTTCACATGGGAAAGAATGGAAGCAACAATTTTCGAAGTTGTTGAAAGATTTTTTGGCGGAAGATGTGTTCCCTGCAGATATAAGAAATGCCATCGCCGTTTCACTGCATAACCCTGCAGCGAGCAGCTGTGCAGAAGACGATCTGCTAAGGGTTTTCAGGAAGTACGACAAAGGCAAACGGGATATGTTTTTTGTAGAGGAAATTGACCAGGGAGAGTTGTTCTCATTAAAAGACGGTCGTATTTTCAGAAGAGGCCCCAAAGTGCGGAAAAGATATAAATGTGTGGAAGTTTCCAGCAGAAAGGAATATTTGTTCAGTCCTGTGTATGAGGTCAAAAAAATGGCGGCCGGTTAAATGAAGTTACTCATTTAGGATTTTAAGCATCCAGCATTCACATCCGAAATGCCCTGTATTACCCATCGGACCATTCAGGTATTCGAATCCAAAAAGTTCATACACTTTTAATGCTTTCTTCAGTTCCGGCATTGATTCAATGTAGACTTTCTTAAAACCTTTTTCTCTTGCTGCTGAAAGGCATTCGCTGATCAGCTGCTTGCCCAAGCCAATTCCTCGCACTTCGGGAATCAGGTACATCTTGACCAGTTCACAGGTGTCGGCCGGTAATCCATCTGATGGGTAAATGCCTCCGCCACCCACGATGCGGTTTTCGAGGACTGCAACATTGTACATAGAACCTGGCTGGAGAAAAACATCCGAAAGATGATCAGTTGTTGGATCGTAGTAGACGGTTCCGGGATGGTTGGCGCCAAACTCAGCAAGGGTGTCCCTGATCACTTTGGCTAAAGCGGCGTTGTCATCTTCTGTAATGGGCCTGATGGTAATATCCTGTAGGGTCAACAGCATCTACAAAAATAAAAAAAAGGGGCCAAAAGCCCCTGATAGAAATATGGGTTAGAAAAATTTATTGAGCAGTAAATACAATGGTTGCCGTAAACGTTGTTCCGTTTGAAACCTGGGTTCCCGATATTCTGAAGCTCGTACTGGTCAGTTCGCGGATCGTAAGGGTTTCTGCAGGTTCAGCCGAATCGTCAATGATGATCTTGGTCTCATTCTCGGTCAATTGCCATGTGCCTGAAGAGACTACATTGGGATCAGTACTCACACACTTGGTTGAGCCTTCTACAACGGTATAAGTTCCATTTGCACTGAACTGCCAAATATTGTCTTTGTCGCAGGCTTCAAAAAAACTATTGAAGACGCTCACCTCTGGTGTGCCCGCCTGAGCAGCCAGCAGGTCGGTCTGGATCCAGTTCCGGGCGATCAGGGATGCCTTTGAAATAGTCTTTGTGCTGTCATCTTTACCACAGGAGGCAAATGACAATAGGAGCGCAAGAGTGAGGGCTCCGGTCAATCTGATTAGGTTGCTGTTCATGTACATCTTTTGGATGAACTGATAAAACGTATGCCGTGAGCATTTATTGCCCCCGGGGTTGCCACAAAGCTATGTTTGATATCATTGCAGTTGGCAGCCACTGGTAAAACCGGCGACTGACATCTATGAGATTGCGCAATACTGTAACTTTGTTTTGTTCGTGTGGTGCAGCATGATGATACACTGAAAGCAAATCTACTGCTGATAGATCAGGAGATCGCTACGCATAATATTGAGGACGTAGCCAACGTTGTAACGGAGTGAAACAATGCGGCATAGGAAAATACAGCTATCGCAACGGGTAAGGGTACGATGACTGGGTAATGTATGATGAATATGGAAAACGCAAAAAGAAGAATATAGCCTAATGAAGCAATTGCTTGTGAAAGCCAGGCAGATCTTTGCCACTGATTTGGTAAAGGTTTCCTTTCTGAATGGAATTTCTACAGTGATACGTATGATGGCGGGGCTGGTAAGTACCAAGGTTGTCGCTTCCGTGGTAGGTCCCGTAGGTATCGCCTTGTTGGGGCAACTAAATAATTTTACCACCATCATGCTGAGTCTTGCCAATGGTGGCATCACCACGGGCATTACAAAATATGTGTCTGAACATGCTGTTGAGACTGATAAGACCGGACGGTATATTGGGACGGCTTTCCGAATTACCTTTATTTCATCTTTGTTTACCGGTTTGGCGATTATCGTGGGTGCGGGTTATTTCTCGCGCCTAATCCTGAAAGACACAAGCTACCAGGCTGTATTCTACATTCTGGGTTTTACCATCATCTTCTATGCCCTGAATGCATTGCTTCTCGCCATCCTGAATGGCTTCAAGGAATATAAACTCTTTGTAAAGATCAATATCATCAGCAGTGTGACCAGCCTGTTGTTCTCTGTTGGAATGGCACTCGCATTCGGACTGATGGGTGCACTGATCTCGGCAGTAACTTTTCAATCGGTAGTGTTTCTGGTCACGCTTGGACTGGTGTCCAAAACGCCCTGGTTCAGCTGGTCCATGTTTCTCGGCCAGATCAACCGAAAGGCATTAAATAGTCTTGTCCAATACTCCTTAATGGCCCTCGCCAGTGCGATCATTGTGCCGTTGAGCCAGCTACTGGTGAGGGGCACTATAGCGGAACATATCTCTGTCACCGATGCAGGTATATGGGAAGGGCTGAACAGGATCTCCGGGATGTACCTGACGGTTGTTGTGACATCGTTCAGCGTTTATTATTTACCCCGACTAGCAGAGTTGAAAACAAACCGGGAGATCAGGAAGGAGGTGCTGTCTGTTTACCAGCTGATGGTCCCTTTTCTACTGATCGTTTCTTTAGGCATTTATGTGTTTCGTGATCTGATCATATCCATTCTGTTTACTGCGGAGTTCAGCAATATGCGTTCTTTGTTCTTCTTCCAATTGACCGGCGATATCCTGAAGATGTCTGGCTGGGTATTGGGTTATTTAATGGTAGCAAAGGCCATGGCTAAGACGTATATCCTGATGGAAATCCTGAACTACTCCCTGTTCGTGGTACTTTCTTATTTGCTCGTGGGCCCTTATGGCGTGGCCGGAACCACTATGGCCTATGCTGCCGGACATTTTGTTTATCTCATTGGGATGATCGTCATCTTCAGAAAAATCTTATTCAATCCCACTGATCCCAAGTTATAGTTTCAGCAATTTGGTAAATATGCTGGCTGATTCACAAATGGCATCGATATTCAGGTGTTAGGTGAAAGACTCCTTGTTCAAAAAACAAAACCGGAAAACAGGGTCATCGATTTTTTTCGATCAACGCGTTTTCCGGTCTCTGTAAATTACTTTGAACCGTTGTTCTATGCTACAGATTTACGAACCAATTCCGCCGCTTCAGACAACAGGATCGCGCTCTGCACTTTCAGTCCGCTCTCATCGATCAATTTTTTAGCTTCTTCTGCATTAGTGCCCTGTAGGCGCACAATGATGGGAATGCTGATATTTCCAAGATTTTTGTACGCGTCGATAACACCCTGTGCAACCCTGTCGCATCGCACGATACCACCGAATATGTTGATGAGGATCGCTTTTACATTGGGGTCTTTCATGATGATCTTGAAACCCGCTTCAACGGTTTGTGCATTAGCCGTACCACCCACGTCCAGGAAGTTCGCCGGGTCGCCACCACTTAATTTGATCATATCCATCGTCGCCATCGCCAGTCCTGCTCCGTTCACCATACATCCTACATTGCCATCGAGCTTAACAAAGTTCAGGTTGTACTTGCCCGCTTCCACTTCTGTAGGATCTTCTTCATATACATCCCTCAGTGCTGCAACATCAGGGTGGCGCATAAGGGCATTGTCATCGATATTCATTTTGCAATCCACTGCAACGATCTTATTATCTGCTGCTTTAAAAAGCGGGTTGATCTCCAGCATTGAGCAATCGAGGCCCACATAGGCGTTATAGATGTTTGTAACAAACTTCACCATGTTCTTGAAGGCTTCACCCTGTAGATTCAGGTTGAACGCGATCTTGCGAGCCTGGAAAGCCAGGAGGCCACCACCGGGGTGCACCCATTCCCTGTATATTTTTTCCGGTGTGTCATGCGCCACATCTTCGATGTTCATGCCGCCTTCGGTGCTGTACATAATCACATTCTGGCCGGTAGAGCGGTCCAGTAAAATCGAGAGATAGAATTCTTTCCTTTCAGAAATACCATCGTAATACATATCCTGGGCAACCAGGATCTTATTGACCACTTTACCTGCAGGTCCGGTTTGCAGGGTGACAAGGGTGCCACCTAATAATTTCTTCGCGATATCAATGGCATCATCTGCATTTTTAGCCACTTTCACGCCGTTGATGCCATTCTCCTTGATTGTTCCCTTACCACGTCCACCTGCGTGAATCTGGGCTTTGATAACAGCAAAGCTGCTGCCATACTGGGTTTTGATCTGACGATAAGCCTCTTCAGCTTCATGCACTGTGGAACAAGCAAATCCTTCCTGGATAGTAACATTATACTTCTTCAGTAATTCCTTGGCCTGATACTCGTGAAGATTCATAAAATTGATGATTTGCGCGAAGATAAATAAAACGGGCTATTCCAGCTGAACTTAACGGATGATCGTGAGATAGCCGGAAAGTTTAGGGAACGGGTCTACCTTAAGATCGATTACATAGTAATAAGTGCCTGCGGGCAGGGCCTTTCCGTTCCTGGTTCCATCCCAAGGCCGGGAATAACCGATGTCACGGTGTACGAGCTGACCTGCAGTATTGTATACTTCGGTCACTGATTTCTCGAAAGCCCTCAACTGATCAAGTTCCCAAACATCATTATAACCGTCGCCATTAGGTGTGAAGGTATTAGGAACTTTTAGGAAATCAAATACGCGAATTTCTACTTCATCGGTGGATGTGTTGGTGCAGCCCGTATTTGAACTCACCGTAAGGCGGTATCGAATATCTGATGGCGGATTTACTAATGGATTCAGTAACCCAGGATCGCTCATATACTGTGCCGGACTCCAGGCATAAGAGATATCGGTGCCGGACGCAATTCCTTTCAGCGTTACGGAGCTGCCCTTCAATATCTTGATGTCGGGTCCGGCATCTGCGAGCGCCTTTTTAAAAACATTGACCAGTACGCTTCCGGTGTCCGTGCAGCCAACTGTGTTGGAGATGACGGCAAAATACCGGGTGCTGCTGCTGATGGTGGCAACAGGGCTAAAAATAGTATCGTTATTTAAACCTGCCGAAGGCGTCCATTTGATCCTGGTTCCCCCCGAGGCAGTAATGGTAACTGGTGTTGCTTCGCATACGTTTAGGGAGGAAGGCAAGGTGATCACTGCATTTTGTAAAACAAGAACGTTTATAGTATCTAACGCACTGCAGCCTTCAGCATTGGTCACTTTAACGATGTATTTCCCGGCCTGAGGGTAATCTATACCAGGGATCACAGGATTTTGCAGGTTGGACGCAAAGCCAGTAGGTCCTGTCCATGCATAGCTGGCGCCACCATTGGCACCAAGGGTAACATCCGAGAGCTTACAGGCCCGGATATCGGGACCTGCGGATGCAGAGACCTTAGGATTAACTTTGACGGTGATCAGGGGCGATGAGATCCTGCAGGCAGATAAAATGATGTTTGTACCATCGGCGATCAGTGCCCTGTACTTGAAAGTGCCGACGGAACTCAAGGGCCGTAAATACGTATCGCTTGTTGCCCCTGGAATATTCTGCCAGTTGATCCCATTGTCCGTACTGGATTGCCACTGCAGTCTTGGATCGGCATAAAGGGTGGAATAGGTCATTTTGAGTTTGAAGCTGTTGACGTCAGGCTCGCAGATCGTGGTGTCCTGATCTGATACGCCTTCAATACCTGCTTCAACTTTCGGCCCGCAGGGCCGGAACATGATATCGTCGATGGCCAGGTCGTTTCCGCAGCCGCCGGGTGCATTGTTCGTTATCCTGATGACCAACTTGGTAACATTGGCCGGGGTAGTTAGGAACGTGCCATATTGGACCCATTGCGGGCTACCCTTGGAGGGAATTTTACCTGTATTGTAGGTGACGAGTTTGGTACCATTGGTCGTTTCAATGGTAAAAGTGAGGTCGGGCTCAATGGCATTGTTCCCGCAGGCGGATGACTTAATCACGTTCATAATATAGGCTGAAAACTCATAGGTGGTGCCCCCGCATAACGATGATACGGTATCAACATAAAATACGCCGGGTGTGTAGGACGCATTGAACAGCATAAAATAACCATTCTGATCTGAGGGAGTATGATCCAGGGTCACATCATGCCAGGTTTGCCCGAAACAGGCTGTGCTGGTATTGGTGATGGTATAGGAGCCATCAGGAGGACAAGAAGTGCCATTATACGTGTAGTTTGTTTTATCCGGTGAGAGGGCAGGACCTTGCCCGGTACCTGTGCCAAATGTAAAAAGAGCCACGGGGTCACCTAAACTTCCGGTGCACAATTGAGACCTGGCGATCGTGGAACAAGCCATTGCCACTATCAGAATCAATACGGATCGCATAAAACAAATATACGCAATGGTTGAGAGGAATTATATTTGCCCCCTGAATTAAACACTATGTCCCTGATCACACAGATAGACGAAACCGTTCGTTACATCAAAAGCGTTTATAGAAATGCACCCGAAATAGGTGTGATCCTGGGCAGCGGACTTGGAAATTTCAGCAAAGAAATTGAAGTAGAACTTGAGATTCCATATAGTGAGATCCCTCATTTTCCTGTTTCTACGGTGAAAGGACACCAGGGTAAACTGGTTTTTGGAATGATGGAAGGAAAGCGCATCGTCGCGATGGCTGGACGCTTTCACTTCTACGAGGGCTATACCACGGACGAAGTGGTGTTCCCTGTGAGGGTGATGAAATTTCTTGGCATAAAATTGCTGATGATCTCAAACGCCGCCGGCGGCGTTAATCCATCTTTTAATGTGGGTGATCTGATGATCATTCGCGATCATATCAGTTTTGCAACACCCAATCCGCTGATCGGAAAAAATATCGACGAGCTGGGTCCACGTTTCCCCGACATGAGTGAACCCTACCATAAATCCATCATCAAAACCGCCAGGGAAGTTGCAAAATCTAAAGGGATCCCGGTTCACGAGGGGGTATATTTTGCAGTCACCGGTCCAACTTTTGAAACAAGGGCCGAATACCTGATGATCCATCATATGGGCGGAGATGCGGTAGGAATGAGCACCGTCCAGGAATGCATCATTGCAAATCATATGGGGCTACCCGTGTTCGCTATGAGCGTGATCACCGATATGGGCATTCGGGAAGAAGAGAATGTCATTACACATGAAGAAGTTCTTGAGGCTGCAAAAGCTGCTGAACCTAAACTTACTGCCATTTTCAGGGGGGTCATTGCACAAGCCTGATTTATCATTTTTTTAAGTCAATGCCCGCCGTATTCAACTAATTTCGCAGCTTCATGGCATTGAAGAGATCCAGTTTAGCCATCTTATTGCTTTTTATCCTTGGGATGCAGGCTTTGCATGCCCAAAACCAGCTGATGAACAGGATACCAAGGGGTGCAGGCGGCGGGGGATCCCGGGGTGGCGGGGGAGATTCGATCCAGTTTGAAAAACGGAATTTCGCGGACGATTCTGCGTTTGTTCGTTTCCGTTACCTGGATACTGCCCGGTTTTATAGTATTGATTCCTCGATCCGGGATTATTTTGACAAAGTGCCACTCGATGCTGAACATATCCACCTGGGGAATAATGGAACGGCAACCCGGTCTCTTTTGTTTTCTCCCAATTTGAAAGCGGGCTGGGATCCGGGATTTCATGCCTTCGATGTGTATGGTTTCAGGGTTGAGGATACCCGCTTCATGACTACCAATAAGCCCTTCACCAGGCTGACCTACCTGCTGGGAAGCCAGTCTGAACAGCATATCGGTATTTTGCATACACAGAATATTACGCCCGACTGGAATGCGGGGCTTGAGTACAGGCTCATAAATGCACCAGGGTTCTACAATTCCCAGAACACCAATCACAAAAATTTTCGATTTAATTCAAACTATACATCAAAAGGCCGGCGGTACAATGCTTTTTTAGTAGTGCTGAGCAATAGTTTGCAGTCGTCCGAAAACGGTGGCATTGCCAGTGACACTTTTCTGATGAATAAGAATGCTGCGTATAATGATCTCTATAATATCCCTACGAATTTGGCCAAGGTGCCCAGCGTATCCCGCAATTTTTTCAATGTTGCGCTGAATACCGGGAACAAGTATAGCAACGCCACCTTCTTACTGCGTCAGCAATATGATTTTGGTAAGAAAGATTCCACGGTGACCGACTCTACCGTGGTCAGATTCTTCCTGCCCAGACTCAGGTTGGAACACACGATCCAGTACTCCGGATTCAAGTATCGGTTTCTGGATATACAAGCGTTGAACGACAGTGATTTTTATCAGGAAAATTATGGCATCAACACCCTGGCGGATACCGTCGAGTTCATAGATAAATGGAACCAACTCTCTAACGATTTTTCGATCATTCAGTTTCCTGATGCCAGTAATCCGTTGCAGTTTCTCAAACTGGGCGCCACGATGGAGAATATAACCGGCACATTCGGCGCATTGCGTGATAATTTCCTGAACGTCAAACTACATGGGGAGTACCGCAACAGGACCAAGAACCGGAAATGGGATATGCTGCTGTACGGCGAATTTTACGGAGCGGGAAGGGCCGCCGGTAATTATGATTTTCAGGCCAGTTTGAAAAGATATCTCGGAAAACGATGGGGCTTTCTTGAATTGGGTGGCAGGAACGTAAACCGCGATCCTTCTTACATCTATCAGCGTCCAACTAGTTTCCCCATTCAATATAAGGGCGACCTGAACGATGAAAACACCTTCCACCTGTTCGGTTCTGTGATCAATCCGGCGTTCCGGTTGAAACTAACGGCGGACTATTTTTTGATGGGGAACTATGTCTACCTCACCGAATTTTATAAAGTAAACCAGGAATCCACCCTGTTCAACCTCCTGAGGGTAGGAATGAATAAGGAACTCCGTTTAAGGAAGAACTGGAAATGGTATCTGGATGTTTATTTACAAACCGTAACGGGTGCACCGCCTGTCAATGTTCCGTTGATTTATATTCGTAACCGGTTCGCCTATGAAGGGAGTGTTTTTATTAACCTGGCCCTGTCCACAGGATTTGACATTCGGTATCATACCCCTTATAAATCAGTCAATTACTCGCCGCTGCTGGGGCAGTTTTTCTTCCAGGACCAGCAAACGATCAGTGCCCGGCCGGACATTGCCGCCTATGTCAATTTCAGGATCCGGAACTTCACCGGCTTCACCAGGCTGGAGAATTTGAACAGCCTGACTTTCATTAATGGGTTCGGATTCAAAAACAATAATGTAGAAACCCCGTTATATGCCTATCCCGGTTTGCTGTTTAGAATGGGTGTGGTTTGGGACCTGGTGAATTGATCAAATGAAATTTTAACGATTCGGACTTGTCATTGCATATATTCTTGTCTAGATTTGTCGTGTTGATGAAGCGTTTCACAGCCATATTATTAGCCCTGATCTATCTGGCCACCACCACTGGCATTTTGATCAACACCCATTATTGTATGGGCGAAGTTTCGGGCGTGGCTTTTGGTCAGAAGAACAATGCTACCTGTGGTACCTGTGGAATGGATAACGAAGGTTGTTGCCACGATGATCTGCAGGTGATTAAGTTGACCGCAGACCAACATTTTTCCTTTATTTCAACTGACGTTCCTCATGCTGAAGCCCTTGCAGCAGATCACCAGACCGAGGAGCAGCGATCTGGTCTGTTATTCAGGCAAGCCCTTAAAATCAGGAACCATTCGCCGCCATTAACCTACTCCAGAAATACATTATTCTGCGTTTACCGGATCTGATCATGATATAGTTTTCCTGAGTATTCAGTTCAATTATTATCATTTTAAAAAATCAGATCATGAAATCAAATATTATTTTAAGCATCCTGACCCTGTTCATCTTCACTTCAGTGTCAGCACAGAAAAAAGAAACCGTAAAAGTTTGGGGTAATTGTGGCATGTGCCAGAAAACCATTGAAACGGCTGCAAAATCAGCCGGAGCTTCAGCAGCAGAATGGAACACAGAGACCAAGGTATTGACCGTTGCCTATAAAGAGAAGAAAACCGACCTCACCAAGATAGAGCAGGCCGTAGCGGCATCTGGTTATGACACCAAGAATTTCACCGCTTCAGATGACGCTTATAACAAGCTTCACAGCTGCTGCCAGTACGATCGCAAGGCGGGGGCAACTGCATCTTCCGAAAAAGCTGATTGCTGCAAAGATGGCAAATGTGACAAAGACCATAACGAGTGTGCCAATTGCGAGAAATGCAAAGACGGCAAATGCGCTGATTGTTGCAAAGACGGCGTTTGCTCTACAGGCAAAGACTGCTGCAAGAAAACCAAGTAATAATTAAATTAGTAAACGGGGGTGGTGCGTTGCATCACCCCTTAATATATTTTCAATGAAGAAGATCATCCTCATTGTGTTTCTGGGCGTGCTGACCATACCAGGAATAAGCCAGATCGCGTCGGCCAAATTGCAAGCCAGCGGACTCACTTGCGCCATGTGCGCGAAAGCGGTATATAGCAAACTGGAAAGCCTTCCTTTTATTGATAAAATTGATACGGATCTTAATGGGTCTGCTTTTTTGATTGACTTTAAGCAGGGAGTACCTGTTGATATAGATGCGATAAAAAACAAAGTGGAAGATGCAGGTTTCAGTGTAGCGATGTTGGACCTAAACGCATCCTTCCATGAAGTTGCTGTAAAAAAAGATGAGCATATCAACTATCACGGCCTTGTACTCCATTTTATGGGTGGGAAAGAACAAACCATCCATGGAGACAAAACGCTGCGTGTGATTGACAAGCATTACACAACTGCCAAAGAGCAGAAGAAGTTCAATGGGCTTACAGATATGGAATGCTTCAAAACCGGTGTAGCTGCTGCCTGTTGTGCTAAAAACGGAAAAGGAGCATCAGAAAGGATCTATCATGTAATGATCAACTGATGAAGCGGCTTCTTATTTTCGCTTGCGTCCTGTTTTTCGGGACTGCTGAAGGGCAGGAGTTGTATGTATTTACCGGGCCTGCTTCCAATATGCCTGCGGGTGCAGGCGGATTAAAATATGCCGCCAAATTACTGGAAGCATCAGATGGAAGAACTGACCAACGGCATATGCTGGAGTGGCAAATGGGTTTTAGTAAAAAATGGATGACCCATGTCAGTACTTCATTCTCCAATATGTACGGCGATTACCTGCGATGGGAATCTGTCAGAAGCTACACCCAATACCGGTTTTTATCGATCGATGATGTACATAGGCATTTCAGGGCAGCTGCTTTCGCTGAGCTCGCCTATAGTGTAAACAGTCCCAGGTATGATGAGCTGTCGCTGGATGGCGATCAAAGCGGGGTAAGTACAGGCATCATCCTAACCCAACTTCTGCATAAGCTGGCAGTCTCGTCAACGCTTTCATATACATTATCTTTGCAGGACCGTATTGAGCATATGGGCATTCATAATTATAACTATAATGCCTTTAATTACAGCCTTTCGGCAGGCTACCTGTTGTTTCCCCGGAAGTATAACGGCTATGGGCAGACGAACTTTAATCTATACCTGGAGTTATTGGGAAGTAGGGCCCTCGACAAACAGGCAGGGTTCGTGGATCTTGCTCCTGCAGTACAGTTTATCTTTTCCAGCAGTACGAAATTGAACCTGGGTTACAGGTTCCAGCTGGCAGGCGACATGCAAAGGATGGCCAATAACAGTTTTCTTGTCAGTATTGAACGTACCTTTCTGAACGTCATGAACCGAAAAAACAAATGATCCCTCTAGTGAATTATATAAAATCAGTAGCCAAATGGATCAGGCGGTTCTTTAAGAAAGACTGCTGCGCCTAGATGCGATCCCCGTTGAGCAAAACCATATGGATGCTTTCACTGGTTAGCCTGTTTACGGATATGGCCAGTGAGATGCTGTATCCCGTGATGCCGGTTTACCTGAAGGCTATCGGTTTCAGCGTGATCTGGATAGGCATACTGGAAGGAGTAGCCGAAGCAGTGGCGGGATTAAGTAAAAGTTATTTCGGGGCCTGGTCCGATCACGCGGGCAAACGTCTTCCTTTTGTTCAATTCGGTTATGCACTCAGTGCATTGTCTAAACCCATGATGGGTTTGATGACCCAGGTCTGGTGGATCTTTTCGGCCAGGACCATAGATCGCCTGGGCAAAGGGATCAGGACAGGGGCAAGGGATGCGCTGCTGAGTGCAGAAGCAACTCCGGCAACCAAGGCTGAAGTGTTCGGGTTTCATCGGTCCATGGACACGCTTGGCGCAGTGCTCGGTCCTTTGTTTGCCCTGGTTTGGCTGCTTTATCATCCCCAACAATATCTTCCACTATTCATCATTGCATTCATACCCGGCTTGTTGGCCATAGCGCTGACTTTTCTAGTTAAAGAAAAGAGCATGGAACCTGGAGTAAAACAAAGGGTTTCTTTACTGGAAGGATTTAAATTCTGGAAAACTTCCGGATCATCCTACCGAACGGTGGCGGGCGGTTTGCTGGTTTTTGCATTGATCAACAGCAGTGACGTGCTGCTGTTGCTTAAGATCCGCGAAGCAGGTCATCCTGATCATGTAGTCATAGGCATTTATATCTTCTATAACCTGGTATTTTCTTTGCTGGCATATCCCATAGGACGACTGGCCGATCGGGTAGGACTGAAGCGGATATTCGTTATAGGTCTTTTTTTCTTCACTATTACTTACGCCGGTTTCGCTTGGGCTAGCCAAATGCTTGTGTTTGTCGGTTTGTTTTTTTGTTACGGAGTATATGCCGCCTGCACAGAAGGTATTTCAAAAGCCTGGCTCACCAATATCTCGGACCCCCGGCAAATTGGCACGGCCATCGGCACCTATACTGGTTTCCAGAGTATTGCGTCTCTGTTTGCCAGTAGTGTGGCCGGGTTCATCTGGTACTATGCAGGTCCCGAGGCCGCCTTTCTTTCTTCCGCCATTGCCAGCTTTGGTGTATTGGTTTACTTTATTTCTAAGACCTGACCATCGCCCATTGTTTGGGGTATCAAAAATAAATACTATGTTTGACTAATAATTAATTTAGACAAGTCTAAAAATATGTTTAGGTCTGGCTTTTTATACGTCATGTTCTTGTTGCTGTCCATCCCCGGCTATGGACAGGCCATTGGCATGAAGGATACTATGGCCATCAAAAATTTATCCCGCGGTCAAGTGAAATCAGGTGTAGCGCATTTGAATAACCTTACTAGCGACCCTGCCGATACGGTGCCTGGTTTTATAAAACCAGACATGGATGAAATTGTGGTATCGGGAACTTTGAAACCCATGCGAAAACTGGAAAGCCCGGTTGCGGTTGAAGTGTACTCCTCCCAGTTTCTTAAGAAAAATCCGGTCCCCAGTATTTTTGAAGCCCTTCAAATGGTCAACGGGGTTCGGCCCCAACTGAATTGTAATGTCTGTAACACTGGTGATATTCATATCAATGGTCTGGACGGTCCTTATACCATGGTTACCATCGATGGTATGCCCATTGTCAGCGGACTCTCCACAGTCTATGGATTGTTCGGCATTCCTAATCAGATGATCGATCGGGTGGAAGTGGTGAAAGGACCTGCATCCGGACTGTACGGCTCGGAGGCAGTAGGCGGACTCATCAACATCATCACAAAGTCTCCCTTGAAAGCACCCTTGGTGTCTGCGGATATTATGGCTACTTCATGGCAGGAGTTCCAGGCCGACCTTTCTGTTTCATTCAAGGCCGGCAAAAAAACGCGCAGCATGTTGGGCGTTCATGTGTACAATTACAGCAACCCTGTAGACCATAACGGAGATGGTTTTACGGACATGACCCTGCAAAAACGTTTTTCATTGTTCAATAAATGGAGCTTCCTTAGAAAGGATGACCGCGTTGCGGATATGGGTATTCGCCTATATCATGAGAACCGCTGGGGTGGCGAAATGAACTGGAGCAATGCTTTCCGCGGTGGTGACAGTTTGTATGGCGAAAGCATCTATACCAACAGGGCAGAATTTATCGGGCGCTACCAGCTTCCCATGAAAGAGCACCTGCTGTTTTCCTGGTCATACACTGCTCATAAACAGGATTCTTATTATGGACGCACGCCGTTTATGGCGGATCAGAAAATTGCGTTCGGACAATTAACCTGGGACAGATCCTATGGTGAACACAGTTTGCTAACCGGCCTGGCCCTTCGCTATAATTTTATGGACGATAATACGCCTGCCACGGCTGATCCTCTTACCGGCAAGAACAAGGAGAACATCAACTGGTTGCCAGGGATATTTATACAGGATGAGATCAAATTGAATGAACGAAATAACCTGCTGCTGGGTTTGCGATACGACCATCACCAGGAACATGGTTCTATTTTTACACCGCGTGTTGCATGGAAATGGAAGGCCGTGAAAAACGGAGTTCTTCGCCTGAATGCGGGCACCGGGTTCAGGGTAGTGAATATTTTTACTGAAGATCATGCCGCACTAACTGGCGCAAGAACAATTGAGATCAAAGAAGAGATCCGCCCGGAAAAAACCTACAACGTCAACCTCAATTATAACCATCGCCTCGTTTTTTCAAATTCATTCCTGACCATGGATGCCAGTGCCTGGTTAACCAGGTTCTCAAACCAGATCATCCCTGACTATGATACCGACCCCAACAAGATCATCTACCAGAATTTAAAAGGATATTCGGTTTCCCGTGGCCTTAGCCTCAACGTCGATTATAACATCAATAACCGCTTTCGTATGATGGCGGGAACTACCATACAAGATGTATTTATCAAAAATGAAAAACAGAATCCGGTAAGACCCGTACTCGTGGAAAAATGGAGTGCTGTTTGGACCTTGTCTTATAGTTTTCCCGTGCAGGGCATCAACATTGACTATACCGGCAATATTTATGGTCCTATGCGATTGCCTCTGGCCGGTGCGCTTGATCCTCGCCCTGCCTATTCGCCAGTTTGGTCCATTCAAAACCTACAGGTCAGCAAAAAAATAAAACGGTTCGAATTCTATTGCGGCATCAAAAATCTTCTGAACTGGACTCCTGATCGATCTGTTCCATTTTTGATCGCGCGTTCAGAGGATCCTTTCGATAAACAAGTGCAATATGATTCCGGGGGCCAGATCCTTTCTACTCCTCAAAACCCCTATGCACTGAGCTTTGATCCAACCTATATGTATGCCCCCAACCAGGGTCGAAGAGTGTTTGTGGGACTACGCTTTGCCCTTCAACAGTAAATTTCAGCAGGGAATGTGACCTAAGTCAAGCATTCAATCAGTTGAATAAATTATCTTCAGCGGCTTATGCTGAATAAGATCATTCGTTTTTCCGTCAGGAATAAACTGATCATCGGTTTGTTGACCATTGGATGGATCATCTGGGGTATCCTGGAGTTGATCAGACTGCCCGTAGATGCCCTGCCCGACATCACCAGTAACCAGGTTCAGGTATTCACCGTAACGCCTGCACTGGCTTCCCCTGAGGTAGAACGCGTGATTACTTTCCCCATTGAACAGGCCTGCTCAAATATTCCCGGCATCAAAGAATTCAGGTCTATTTCGCGTTTCGGGCTTTCCGTAGTGACACTTGTTTTTAGCGACAATACCGATATCTATTGGGCCCGCCAGCAGGTTTCAGAAAGGTTGGTGCGTGTGCGGGATGATATTCCTAAAGGGGCAGGCATTCCCGAATTAGCACCTTTAACTACAGGGCTGGGCGAAATATATCAATACATACTTAAGCCTGCAAAAGGATACGAAAGCGTATTCGGATTGGATGAGCTCAGGAGCATACAGGATTGGATCGTCCGGCGCCAGCTGCTGGGTACGCCCGGGGTTGCCGATGTAAGCAGTTTCGGGGGCTGGCTCAAACAGTACGAAGTGTCCGTGCAGGCCGACAAGTTAAAGTCCATGGGCGTGACGATTGCCGACGTGTTTGATGCACTGGAAAAGAATAACCAGAATTCGGGCGGCGCCTATATTGAAAAGGGGAATGAAATGCTTTTCATTCGCACCGAGGGTATGACCGGAACGATCGAAGACATTGAAAAAATCCGGATCAAAACCACGCCTGCCGGATTCCCGGTCTATGTGGGCAGTGTGGCAAAAGTTCGTATCGGCCATGCAGTGAGGTATGGCGCGATGACCTACGGTTCACAGGGAGAAGTGGCAGGGGCGGTAGTACTGATGCTGAAAGGGGATAATGCCTCCAAAGTTGTGGCCGATGTAAAACGACGTATCGAGAAGATCAAAGAGAACCTGCCTAAAGGTGTGCAGCTGATTCCGTATTACGATCGTACCAAAATTGTAAACCGCGCGATACATACGGTCAGGAACAATTTGTTGGAAGGGGCCCTGATCGTCATATTCATCCTTGTTATCTTCCTGGGCAATCTAAGGGCCAGTTTGATTGTGGCGTCAGTGATTCCCATGTCGATGCTTTTTGCTGTTAGCATGATGAATTTATTTGGCGTGTCCGGAAACCTGATGAGCCTGGGTGCACTTGACTTTGGGCTGATCGTGGATGGTGCCGTGATCATTGTAGAAGCCGTGATCCATCGCCTCTATCACAGGCATTTATATGATGGTCTTATTTCGCAGGACGATATGGATCGTGCCGTGGAGACTTCTTCTTCGAGAATGATGAATGCCGCGGTATTCGGACAGGCCATCATCCTGATCGTCTATCTTCCCATCCTGTCCCTGACGGGCATTGAAGGAAAAATGTTCAAACCCATGGCGCAGACCGTCATCTTTGCGCTACTTGGAGCGTTTATCTTGTCGCTCACCTACGTGCCCATGATGACCGCGGTATTTATGGGAAAGAAGGTGAAAGATGGCGAAGGAATAACCGACCGTATGATGAATGGAATTAAATCGTTTTATGCCAAATCGCTGGAAAAAATATTCCGCTTCCCCAAAACAGTCATGTTGATCTCCATCGCTTTATTTGTTTTTTCAATCATCATTGCCACGCGCTTGGGCGGTGAATTCATTCCAAAACTGGAAGAAGGTGATTTTGCTGTGGATGCAAAATTACTCACTGGTACAACGTTGACGGTAAGTGTTCAAAATTCTCTGCAAGCAGCAGCTATTTTAGAAAAATTTCCGGAGGTAGAAAGAATTGTAAACCGCATCGGCAGTAGCGAAATTCCAACAGATCCTATGCCCGTTGAGATGACGGACATTATGATCACCTTGAAAGAAAAATCAACATGGACATCAGCCAGCTCATACGAAGAACTCGCCAATAAAATGAGTGCCGCATTAAAAGATCTGCCCGGTCTTACAACCGGATTCCAATATCCTATTCAAATGCGTTTCAATGAATTGATCGCAGGAGCCCGTCAGGATGTGGTGTGTAAAATATTTGGTGAAAACCTTGATACCCTGGCCAGTTATGCTGCAAAACTGGGTGCCACCATTCATGGCATTGAAGGCGCCCGCGATATTTATGTAGAAACGATCACAGGACTGCCCCAGATCGTGATCCGTTTTAAAAGGGATGCGATGGCGATGTACGGACTTGATATGTCTGATGTGAACCGAACAATAAGATCTGCGTTTGCAGGTGAATCGGCGGGTAAAGTATATGAGAACGAAAGACGATTTGACCTGGTGGTGAGGTTGTCCGAAACTGCCCGCCGCAATCTGGACGATGTTCGGCAGTTGCTGATCCATACGGAGAAAGGGACACAGATTCCATTGTATGAAGTGGCAGATATCAAGATCGAGCAGGGGCCTAATCAGATCCAGCGTGAGGATGCCAAAAGGCGGATCATTGTTGGATTCAATACAAGGGGCCGGGATGTGGAGACCATAGTAAATGAATTACAGCAAAAGATCACTGAGCATATGCCGCTTCCCGCGGGATACTATATCGTTTATGGGGGGCAATTTGAAAATCTGGTGGAAGCAAAGCAGCGCTTGACTATTGCTGTGCCGATAGCACTGGCACTGATCTTCCTGATGCTTTATTTTGCTTTCGGATCACTCAAATACGGGTTGCTGATTTTTACGGCAATACCCCTTTCTGCCATTGGTGGAATTCTTTCCCTATGGATCCGCGGAATGCCTTTCAGTATTTCAGCAGGAGTGGGTTTCATCGCCTTATTCGGTGTGGCCGTTTTAAATGGTATCGTGTTGATCACAGAATTCAATCGATTAAAAAATGAAGGCATGACCGATGTGAAGAAGATCATATTGGAAGGCAGTTTACTCAGACTTAGGCCTGTATTGATGACTGCTTCCGTGGCTTCTTTTGGATTTCTTCCGATGGCCCTCAGTCATTCAGCGGGTGCCGAAGTGCAACGTCCCCTGGCTACCGTGGTGATCGGTGGTTTGATCACGGCAACTTTGCTTACCCTAGTGGTGCTGCCTTTGCTCTACTACTGGTTCAGCGGTGAGCGTAAAACGGGAAGACCGGTCACCTTGTCTGTCATTTTCCTGTTGGGCAGTTTTACAGTAGTTGCGCAACCCACCGGCAAGCCCATAAGCCTGGACTCCGTGCTGTCCATCGCCAGCAGGCAGAATCTGATGTTGGAAACAAACAGGAGATCCACGGATTACTGGAACGCCCTCATGTCCAGCACCTTTGATCTGCCTAAAACCCAGATCGGGGCCGAATATGGAAACATAAACAGCTTAAATAAAGACACCAGGCTGTATATCAACCAAACCTTCATGTTGCCGGCAGTTTACCAGAGCAGAAAAGCATTATACGCTGCTCACCTCACTGCAGGTAAGGCAGAGATCCGACAAAAAGAAACCGAGTTGAACCGGGAACTTCGCGTCAATTACTACCACCTGCAGGACCTTTTAGGGAGGTATCAATTGCTTCAGGTACTCGATTCCGCCTATAAAGGATTTATTGAAGCAGCGGCATTGAGGTATAAAACAGGTGAGTCCTCTTTACTGGAGAAAACTTCTGCGGAAACAGAATATTCCCGCCTGGTGTTGCAACGCAGGGAACTGTTGGCCGATATCGAGATCCTGCAGGAAAAGAATAACTACCTGTTACGGACAAACGAAAAGCTGATACCTGATCATATCGATGACAGTATCTATTATTTCCCGGGATCAACAGACAGCCTCTCACATCCCATGCTCGCTTATTGGCAATCGAAGCAGGCGGTTCATGAAGCAGAAATAAAGCATGAAAAAACGGCTACGCTTCCTGATTTCAATGTTGGCTACAGTAATCTGTCCATTGTTGGATGGCAGACGCCCGACGGGGTAACTCAGAAATACTATGGTGCCGGCGACAGGTTCAGTACGGTTAGTGTTGGTATCGGTGTTCCCTTATTCAACGGTTCCGTAAAAGCAAGGATGCAAGCCAGTGGAGTTAGTCGTGATATTGCCCGGCTCCAGGAAAAACAGGTGATGGAATCAATGAAGAGCCGGCAAAAGCAGGTGCTGGCTGAATATGAGAAGTACCGGCTAAGTGTGAATCATTTCCGGCAGACAGGTCTCAAGCAGGCTGATCAGATCATTAGCCAGTCTATTAAAGCGTACAGGGCAGGCCAGTTAAGTTATATGGAATGGATCAACCTGATGAACCAGGCCATTACCATCCGTATGGGATATTTGGATGCGCTGCTTGCATTAAGAACCACAACCGCAGAACTGGAATTTATAAATGGCAAATAACATGTTGAGATATTTAATAATAGCCACGATCTTATTGACTGCATCCTGTAAAAACGCAGAGAAGGATCAGCCCGTCACAGACGAAGTTGAAGCCTCAATATCAACGGTGGTGCTGACAGCAGAACAGATCAAAACTGCAGAACTTCGTTTCGGCGGATTAGAGAAGACCAAGCTGGCAGATCTGATCACGGTAAACGGGGTCGTGGACGTTCCCCCGCAAAATCTGGTCTCAGTAAGTTTCCCGCTCGGCGGATATCTGAAACGAACAGAATTACTGCCGGGCAAGAACGTGAGAAAAGGAGAAGTGATCGGGATCATGGAAGACCAGTCTCTGGTGCAGTTGCAGCAAGACTATCTTGTGGGTAAAGAAAAATTACATTACCTGGAGCAGGATTTCAACCGCCAGGAAGAGTTGAATGAAAGTAATGTCAATGCAACCAAGGTTTTTCAGCAGGCTGCAGCTGAATTAGGAAGCCAAAAAGTGATGATGCGGGCCATGGGGGAGAAACTGCGGCTGATCAATATTAATCCCGATAAACTCACAAGCGAAAATCTGTCGAGGAGTGTTCCCCTGTATTCTCCGATCAACGGTTTCGTCTCTAAGGTCTTTGTAAACCCAGGCAAATATGTTCAGCCTTCCGATGTATTGTTCGAGCTGATCGATCCCGATGATATTCATGCGGCATTGACGGTATTTCAGAAAGACATTAGCAAACTGGCAGTAGGCCAGGAAGTAGTCATCAATTTTATTGATGAACCTCAGAAATTCTACCAGGGAAAAGTCATACTGGTCAATCGCAGCCTCGATGAAAATCGAAGCGAAGTGGTGCATTGTCATTTTACGGAACATCCCAAAGATCTTCACCCGGGGATGTTTCTACAGGCAAAAATCAAAACTTCCCCACGTGAGGTGTTAGCGTTGCCGGAAGAGGCCGTTGTTGGATTCCAGGGCCATGAATATATCTTCATTGTGGGGGAAGCCGGAAAATTTGAGATCGTGGAAGTAGAAACCGGGATAAGAGAAAAAGGCTTCATTGAAATAAAAAACGCTGGATCCTTTCCTCCTACTGCAAAAATTGTTTTAACCAATGCCTATGCCGTTTTAGGAGCGATGAAAAACAGTGGGGAATAGGATTGTAGAATTGACGAATTGGCGGATTCGCGGATTATCGGATTAGGAGTTAATCAATTCGACAATCCGTCAATTCGATAATCCGTCAATTCGTCAATCCGCCAATCCTATTTATATTCCTGCCTGACCGGGCTGAACACATCCATCACTTTACATGCGGTAAGTGCTACCGCAGAATGGGGCGTGTTGGAAGGGATCACATGATAACATCCCGGCGTTAATACCATGGTCACGCCGCCTATTGTCATTTCCAGTTCACCTTCCAGAATATAGGTGATCTGTTCGTGGACGTGATGATGCAGTGGAAGAATGCTGCCTGCTGCGATCTCAACGATACCAACAGTGGAAAGTTCTCCATGAATATACCTTCCGCTAATGCCCTGCGCAAGTTGCTTACTATTGATATCGCCGAGATGATTCATAATTTTATTGTTCAAAATAGGCAACTGAAGCACCTACCCATTCTTTATCCTGATTATAGCGAACCCCGATCATCTTTCCTTTACTGAGCCTGCTTAGGTTGGTCACCAGTTCCGGTCTGGCCAAACCGTCTTTCCAGATATACATCATTCGGATCTCGACTTTGGCTCCGCCATCAGGGGTTTTGATCACGTCGGCGTATTTCACTTTCTTCTGCAGGATCCAGTTTTCAGGATCTTTTATTCGTTCCAAATCAGCATGAGTTAGATCGATCACTACACCTTGTCCTGCGAACGAGAACAACGGTTTCAGCACATAGTTCTCCAGGTCTGCCGGCGGTTGCTTAAGGTCGTTCAGGAAGAAAGTCTGCGGTACAAAAGGATGGTGGATGAATGGAAGCGTATACTTGCTGATCCTGTAGAACCAGTTGGGGTGCGGGATCCATTTAACGTTCCAGTCTTGCGTGATGTCAATGATAGTACCAAGTTTATCCTTTTGGGCATGAAGATCATCAAAAATGATTCGGTTGTAAATTCTTTTGATCTGGATCTTTCTTCCTTCGGAATAATAAAAAAGGTCCCTGCCTTCTGCTGAAACTTCGGTTATACATACCGGTTTGATTCCGATCAGGTCTTGGGTGCAATAAAAATCGATCCTGGTTTTCTGTTGATGCGGTTTGATCTCCAACAGTATAACCTCTTCTGTTTTGGCATCACCAACGATCAGTTCCTTCAGAGTTTGAATATAAGTATCGCGCGTGTGCCCATTGAAGTAGTGGCTGTAGTTGAGCGGAATATCAAAATGTTTTTCAACCACAGAAGGGTAGTAAGCCTGGAATCCGAAAAGCGTGGGGAATCCTTGCATTTCAATCAACTGCGGTTCAAGCGCACCCGCCGCATTTTCACAAATGCCAAAATCGAGGGCGATGAAATGGGAGTGGTCATTTTCATTGGCTACCCATTCCCCTGGAGGTATAGCCTGATCGGTAGCTGATTTAAAAGCAGGATCTGTAATGATGTCGATAATATGTTCGCAGGCATCAATGATCTTGTCGCCAAACCATTTTGGGATGAATTCCGGCGTTTCAGCTATCCTGAAATCAATGGTTCCCGGGTAATGGCTGTTGAGATCATCGAGAAATGCATGGTATTTTTCTAAGGTGAAGTTTTTATTATAAGCTTCTCTGATCTGTTCTACCATCGGTGTTGGTTAATGGGGGATTGCTAAAACATGATTCACTGAAAGATCAAGGAAATTAGGAAGGATATGTGAATAGGTCCAAAGGATTTTGTCAGGATCATTCAGGTGATCGATCATGGTCTCCCATTTCTCATACCCGTGGTTCTCGATGACTGTTTTCTTCTTTTCCTCCCTTTGCAGATACATGCTCATACCGATCGCGTCTGCTTCGGGATGAAACTGCGTTCCGATCATGTACTGGTTGAATCGAACGGCCATGATAGCCCTCTCCAGTGGGATATGGGGCCTTTCTTTTTCGATACAAAGGATTTGGGCATCCATTTCCTTCAGCTTGTTGTGGTGGGGTTGGGTGACCTGGTAATCACGACTGTCCACCGCATAAAAAGGATCGTTCAGGCCTTCGAATATCAGTTCCTGCTCAGCGTCTTTCAGCATGTGAATGGGGAACACACCGAATGCTGTAGACCTTCTTTTTGTTACATGACCAATTTTGTAATGCCTGCACGCGAGTTGGAAGGAATGGCAGATAAAGAACACGTGTTTCTTGACCTGGTTGGCGGGATCATTGTTCCATTTCTCGACCTGATGCAGCCAATGGAAATATTTTTTCTCCCATTCGGAGCCCAGCGATTCAATGGGGCTGCCGGGACCGCCACTGGAGATGTACATGTCGTACGACAGATCCGGAATTTCCTTTCCTAATCGTACATCAAATTCATCCCAGCTTAGTTCAAGCTGATTGGCATCGCTGTATTGGTTGAGAATTTCCCTGATACAACGCATGCCCTGGTTTTCGACTCCCTCGTAAAGGTCCAGTATGGCTACTTTAAAAGATTTTTCCGCCATGATCAGTGCCAAAATTAATGATTTTTTAAGCTTTCGGCTTTACTAAAGTAAAAGGGCAGCCTTTTGACCGCCCCTTCTTAACGTCATTTTAAGCGGCTAGAGGCGAGCCAGGAATTGTCCTGATATAAAATCAGCCACACTCACCAGATTTTTGGTCTCTTCAAATACCTTGAGCTGACGATCTGCGCCTGTACCATTGTCGAGTATCTTCTGTACAAGTTTTAAGCCTTCCCTGCAGCCGAGGTCGTCTGCCACATCATCTACAAAGTCCAGCAATTCGTAGATCAGAACGCGGGTATTCACTTCTTCTTCTTTTCCAAAATCGATCATCTGTCCGTCAATTCCATACCGGGAAGCGCGCCATTTGTTTTCATTGACCAGTTGGCGGGGATAGATCATGAAATTGAGGTTCTTCGATCTCAGTTTATAGAGTTTCGCGCAAAGGCACTGAAAAATAGCCGTTATGGCGATGGTGTCGTCTACGGTGAGGGGAACGTCGCATATCCTGAACTCCACTGTGCCAAAAAAAGGATGTACCCTGAGGTCCCACCAGATCTTTTTAGCATTGTCTATACAATTGGTTTTAATGAGAATATTTACATAGTTCTCATAACTGCTGTAGCTGTCGAAATAATCCGGAATTCCGGTTCTTGGGAATTTATCAAAGACTTTCGTCCTGAACGATTTAAAGCCCGTGAGGCGGCCCTCCCAAAAAGGTGAGTTGGTACTCAGGGCAAACACGTGGGGGAGGAAATAGCGGGCTGAATTGGCTATATGGATGGCCATTTCCTGGTCAGGCATACCTACATGGACATGTAGACCGAAAATGAGGTTGCTGCGTGCAGCTTCCTGCATTTCATTGACTATTTCCCGGTAGCGGGCATGATCAGTGATCAGTTGGCTTTCCCAGTGTGAGAAAGGGTGGGTGCCTGAAGCACCCATCTTGAAACCGAGTCCGTCTGCAATACCTGATATGGTGGTCCGCAGGGTAGTGACGTCTTTGTAAGCCTCCTCAATGTCCTGGCAGATGTCCGTTCCAACTTCAACAACGGCCTGGTGCATTTCTGCCTTCACCTTGTCTTTGATGATCTTCTGGCCTTCGGTCACGATCTTCTGTTCATGGCTCCTCAATTCCCTCGTATTGGGGTCGATCACCATATATTCCTCTTCCACGCCCAGGGTAAAATGCTTGTAGCTGAAGTTTGCCATCTTGGTTAGTTATTATGGGGTCAGGCCAATGGGGTTTTCGCAGCGCTGCGTTTGATGTATTCACCCCAGGTGAGGTTATCCATACCTTCCTGCTGCGCCTGGGCCCTTTCGATGGCATAGGAAGCCGCGGTTTCTACTACCCAGTCGAAATTCTCCTGACCTACACTTCTTATATCGGCATCAGGGGCGGGATTGCAGAAGTCGATCGCATAAGGTATTCCATCGCGGGTAGCGAGTTCCACGGTATTGAAATCGTAACCCAGGTAATGATTGATACGAAGTACAATTTCTTCCATCATCTTGTATTCTTCAGGTGAAGTTTCAAAACTGGCTACATAGCGGAGATGATGCGGATTGCGTGGTTCATAAGGCATGATCCGTACGTGTTTACCGCCGATACAATAGCAGCGATAATATTTTTCGAACACGATCTCTTCCTGCAACAGCATCACCAGTTGTCCTGTTTCTGCATGTTTCGCAAAAAAATCGTCCATGCTGTCTAAACGGTAAACGTTTTTCCAACCACCGCCGGCGAAAGGCTTCATATAGGCGGGAAAGCCCACATAGTCGAAAATGGTTTTCCAGTCCAATGGATAGGCGAGGTTTGAGAAAGAATCATCTGTGGTATCATCCGGGAGGTCCCTGGAAGGTAGGATCACGGTTTTAGGCACTGGCACGCCTATTTTGGTGGCCAGGGCATTGTTGAAAAATTTCTCATCTGCACTCCACCAGAACGGGTTATTGATGACCGCTGTTCCACTGATCGCTGCATTCTTCAGAAAAGCCCGGTAAAAAGGCACGTCCTGCGATATTCTGTCGATGATCACAGCATAACCGCTGGATTCACCTTGCATAACCTTGTCAATAGATACTGGTTCTGCCATAATGCCCGGTACCTGTTTGTTGTTCACCCTTTCAACGAAGGCCTCGGGGAATGATCGTTCTTTGCCAAACAATACGCCTATCTTTTTCATGCTTTGATGTATTTATGAGATCCTTATGAATTAGGGGGATGGGGTTTAATCAAATATATTTTTATCAGTAGAATAAAACAAATAAGGCCGCCTGATTTTTGTATCATGGATTATATTTGAATGATATGCTGACTAAGAAAGAGTCGTTGATCCTTGTTGAACGGCATGACATATACTCAAAGCACCTGAACAGGGATGTTGTGGTTGATTTCTTTTTGCCTACGAACGTTGAAGATCCCGCTAAGATGAGTCTGCTGCTCATCAATGATGGGCAGGATATGGAAACGATGGGTTTCCGGACTATACTAGAGAAGATCTATGCCGAAGGGGCGATCAGGCCGGTGATGTTTGCGGCTGTCCATGCCGGTAAGGACAGGAAAAATGAATACGGCACGGCCAATCATCCCGACTATAAAAATCGGGGGGCAAAAGCAGGGAAATACACCTATTTCGTATTTCAGGAATTGATGCCCCATATCCGTAAACAGTATCACGTTCCCGAGTTCCGCGATAAATCGTTTGCCGGATTTTCACTCGGCGGCTTAATGGCACTTGATGTTGTTTGGAATCACCCGGCTGAATTTTCACATGTAGGGGTATTCAGCGGCTCCCTATGGTGGCGGTCGAAGGGTTTGGATGATGGGTATGATGAAGATCAACACCGGATCATGCATGCCGAGATCCGCTCGGGTCAGTATGCCCCTTGGCTAAAGTTCTTTTTTCAAACTGGTGCGATGGATGAGACGGCCGACAGGAATAAGAACGGCATCATTGATTCAATTGACGATACCCTTTCGTTGATCGA
>JANMHK010000225.1:0-1825 GCA_031375135.1 Sphingobacteriales bacterium
ATGATAGGGAAAAGATCCTTTCTGAACATATCCAAGTCTTTTTAATAAATTCCGATATGAACAGCGTCAAACTGGAAAGATCATCAACCATAATTTGCCCGTCCTCTAAAAAACAGTTTAAAAAAACAATCTTGTTTTTCATGTTTGCAGTTACGGCATTCATGAGCTGCACGGATACAAGAAAAACCACAACAGAAACTGCTCGCGTCTACGATAAAGTCAAAGCAAACTTCCAAAGGCCCGACAAAACAAGTGGCGTAAACTGCTGGTGGTGGTGGCTTAACGGTAACGTGAATAAAGCTGCTATCACGAATGACCTCGAAGCCATGAAATCAAGAAATTTCCAGGGTGCTATGATATTTGACGCCGGGGGTCACAACCAAAGAGGAAACAAGGATATCCCGGCAGGACCATTGTTTGGCTCCGACAAGTGGAACGAACTGTTTGTATTTGCCCTGGACGAGGCCAAAAGACTCGGGCTTGAAATGGGATTTAATATTCAAAGCGGATGGAATCTGGGAGGACCAAGGGTCACCGCTCAATACACGGCCAAACAAATCACCTACTCTGAATTAAAAATATCCGGTGGCCGCCTTACTCCTATAAAGCTCCCCTTACCAAAAAACAGGAATAATTTTTATAAGGATATCGCGGTACTCGCCATTCCAATTGATGCCAGTCAAAAAACAAACGATCACATATCCGATCTGGCACTAAAACTGGGCTACTCCGAACTCGGCGGTTCTGCACCCGATACCCGTTTCTTATTGACCAATTCATCTCCCAATAACCGACGATCTGCTCAGGACAGCAATGCCTATCTGGTTAAAAAGGAACAGGTACTTGATATCAGTGCTAAGATGGATGTTGATGGCAACTTAAACTGGACGGCTCCCGAAGGAGAATGGAGTATTCTGCGCATTGGTTATACCTGTACCGATTCCCATGTCTCAACTTCCAGCGGTAACTGGCAGGGCGCTGTGCTGGACTATATGAGCAGGGAAGCTTTTGACTTTTACTGGAAAGATGTTGTCGTCCCCATTTTTAAGGCTGCAGGAGATCATGTAGGAACCACGTTAAAGTATATGGAGACCGATAGCTGGGAATGCGGCGGGATGAACTGGACAGATCAATTCCCTAAAGAATTCAAACATTACCGGGGATATGATGTAAAGACTTATTTACCCATTGTTGCGGGCTATGTGGTGGATGATATTGCAAGCTCAAATGCCTTCCTCGCTGATTTCAGAAAAACATTGGGTGACCTGGTTTCCAATAATCACTACGCCGTATTCCAGGAATACGCGCATAAGTATAGGATGGGTATCCAGCCTGAATCCGCAGGTCCTCACGCGGGCCCTATGGATGGAATAAAAAACTATGGACACAGCGATATTGTCATGAGCGAATTCTGGTCGCCATCGCCCCATCGTCCCAATCCTCAAAACAGATTCTTTTTAAAGCAAGCCTCTTCCGCAGCGCATATCTACGGCAAGAAAATTGTAGGCGCTGAATCCTTTACCACCATCGGTCCGCATTGGAACGACGAGCTCTGGCATGACCAGAAATCGGCATTCGATCATGAAATTTGTGGCGGCTTGAACCGACTCTATTTTCACACCTTTACCAGCTCACCACCTGAGGCCGGCCTACCAGGCCAGGAATATTTTGCAGGCACCCATGTCAATCCCCAAGTGACCTGGTGGAACGAATCAGGGCCATTCATCGATTATTTGCATCGCGTGCAATCTGTTGTGCAGGAAGGGAAGTTTGTAGCAGATGTACTTTATTATTACGGCGATCATGTACCCAATGTCTTCCCCTT
>JANMHK010000233.1:0-5615 GCA_031375135.1 Sphingobacteriales bacterium
TGCGGTCGAGGCTTCAATATTGCCAAGAGCGCCATTGGCAAATTTCAACACGGCTACTACGGTGTCTTCCACTTCAATTCCTTTATGCTGGCGATTGGCCGTAAATGCCTGAACAGAAACAACGGGACCCATATACCATTGCAACAGGTCAACAGAATGTATGCCCTGGTTCATCAGCGCACCGCCACCGTCCAACTGCCAGGTTCCACGCCATGCCGCGGTCTTATAGTACGCCTCGCTTCGATACCATTTTACATAAGCATCGCCCAATACCAATTCGCCAAAGCGATTTTCTTCAATGGCGCGCTTCATCTGCATACTCGCTTCATAGAAACGCGAAGGGAATACTACGGCCACCATAACGCCGGCTTTTTTTGCGGCATCGATAATGGCATCACATCGTTCAAGTGTGACCTCCAACGGCTTTTCGATCATACAATGTTTTCCTGCAGCAATGGCCTGTAGTGCAGGTTCCAGATGTGCCCCTGAAGGCGTACAAATGCAAACGATGTCGATCGTGGGATCTTTCAGCATTTCGCCGAGCTGATGATAAGACTTGCATCCATACTTATTGGCGAAGGCATCTGCTTTTTCAATATTGATATTATAAACCCCTTCTATTTTAGCATTGGGGATGGCGTTGATAGCCGTGGCATGGATATGTGAGATGAGACCTGCTCCAATGATCCCGAATCCAAATGTTTTATCAGACATACAGTCGTTTAATTTCTAATTATAGTTCCTCTGACTCTGTCGGCTTCCTGAGTGCCTGCACCAAGTCCTCTACTGCTTTTGGCGTTTCACGAGTAAACATACCAACCGTTATGAATACGATCGCAGATACGATTGTTGGGAGACCTACTTCAAGTGCGAGACTGTCAACAGCGATGTTTTTTGTAATGATAAATGTGACTAGTCCGGCGAATATCGACGATATCGCGGCGGCAGGGCCACAGCGTTTGAATACCGGCAACAGCCCGAATAACAAGGGCATCGAAGTGGGACCTAGTAAAGCTGCGAACCATTTTATGATCAGGCCGAGCACGCCGCCGAATTTCTCGTAGTTCAAGGCCACAACAATAGTGGCTAGCGTAAACAGGAACGTGGTGATTTGCGCAGTGCGCAATGCGTTTTGATCGTTTTTAAATTTTGTAGATACAACAGGTAAAATATCACGAGTGATAACGGCTGCAATGGTGTTGACATCAGATGCTGTCATGCCCATCGTGGCTGCAAAAAGAGAAGCGATCACGAGGCCGATCATGCCCTGCGGCAGGATCTTTAACATGAGCCAGCCATAGGATTCATTTGGATTGTCTAGTCCGGGTACGATCAACGGTGCGGCCCACATGGGGAAGAAAAGAATCAAAGGCCAAATAAGATATAGTACGCCAGAAAGCCATGCTGCCTTGGATGCCGCTCTTTCATTGGGGGAAGAAATATACCTGGTGGCAAGACTCCAACTACCGCCATTATAGCTCAAAAAATAAAGGAAGAACATCACCAGGATAAATGGCCAGTCGTACGGCCCATTGACCAGGGCCCCATGCTCGGGCGGAAGTTTGCTCCACATCGTGGTCAATGAATCCACGCCGCCCAATTTTTTGATCACCAGCACAAACATCACGATGCCGCCCAGAATTTGTACAATGAATTGGATCAGATCTGTAATGATCACGCCCCAGAGCCCGCCGAAAGTCACATAGATTAGGGTGACGATGCCCGATAATAATATTCCCGTAGTCATGGGGATATCTGCTACCACATTAAGCAGAATGCCGATGGAGGCCCATTTCGCGCCTACATCAAATACTTTCAGTAGAACGCCGTTCCATGCTATGATCTGCTGGGTAGTGAGGTTAAAACGGATGCGCAAATATTCAAGTGGCGATTGTATCGCCAACATTTTTCTCAGCCTTACCCAATACACCGGGAATATGCCTGCTGCGCCGATGATGACCAAACCAACTGGAAGTGCCCACCACATATACATCGTGAAGCCATGGGTATAAGCTACCGCGGCATAGGCCACGAATACCGCACCGCTATGACCCGAGACATGGTGTGAAATTCCCGCAAGCCACCAGGGAAGCTTTCCGCCGGCAACAAAATAATCTTCCGAATTCCTGCTCCTGAAATACGACATAACCCCAACGATGATCATTGTCAGGAAGAAGATCCCTATGGCGAGCAGGTCAATTGCATTAAGATTCATAGATCGGGGTTTTAATCTTCATCAACATCGGATTCGAATATATTGAATTAGTTGGTGGTTGGACCAGCTGGTAATTACTTCCGGAATTCATCTTTATAGGTTCCCATTTTGTCTAACGGAAGGGCTTCAAATCCGGGTATCATTTTAAATACTTTGGCATCAGGCCTCAAATTGAAATTGTTTTTTTTCATGTCAACAAATCCTGGATCCTCTGCCGTAACCCAGTTGTTCTTGCTATCCATTTTCGCATATTGACCACCTATCAGCTTAAGCGGTTCTTTAGGTCCGCCTACAATCAGGTTTCCTTCTAAAACATTACCCTGGGCTCGCATGCCCTGCCATTCCTTACCAGGCACGATCTCATCCAGGTAAGTCAACAGTTCAGGATATTTTTCTGAGTAAGGGGGTGAACGAAAGTTGACTTCTTTTTCGAGTCTTTTTCTAAGTAATCCATTTTCGCCAAACATGTCTTTTGCCTGTGCAGAAGCCCAGGTATAATAGTGGGCAGAGATCATGGCAGTGGAACTGACCGGATTGATTACGATATTATTTTTCATCACCAGGTTCCAGCCCGTATTGCTGAACAGCACCCCATAATTTGTTTTCATGTTGTTGAATATGTTGCCAAAAACATAGACATCGGTGGAGGAGTCGTCGCAATAAATACCCATGGTCATTCTCTTCGGATTTCCGCAATTATCGAGGTAGTTGTACCGTACTATATTTCCCCTGTCGCTCGGATTTCGGCCGATATACCAGGGCGAGGTGTCATTAGAATTGAGGGTTACATCATGAATATGGTTGTACTCAAACAGGTGCTCATTGCCGTGCACAAAGATCCCCTGCCAGTCTGAGTTATAGATCTCATTGTTTGAAACAGTGTTCCCGCAACCGTCAACATTTATCCCTGCCCAGATGAATTTATTCCGCCTGTTGTAGTCGTGAATCTTGCAATTCTTCACATAACTGTTTCCCCGCGTCAGGGTTTTCTTATCTCCGCCACTGAGGAATATAGCCCCGCTTCCGGTGTTATAAATATCGCAGCTCAGGATTCCATTTTCACTGCCGGCGTTTCTGTTCCAGGCGTTGTTGTTGTAGATATGATTTTGAAGACTTCCGATCTGCCGCGACTGTGGTTCACCAACGTAGTCATCTACTGAACTCGTTTCGTCCAACAACTTTGCGCCCTGCCCCATAAAAATGCCGCAGGTGCCGATGTTCCTCACTACGCACCCGGCAATGACTACATTGTTACACCGCTCCATATAAACACCAATGCCTCTACCGGTTTCAATGGTCATCCCCTCAATGCGAACATGACTGGCCCCTTCAATAGAGATGATCGGTTCCTCCAACATCGAAACCTGGATGGATGCGTTTTTGAGGTTTAATGGCGGCCACAAATAGAGCATGCCGGTTTCCTCGTTCAGGTACCATTCGCCCGGCCGGGTTAATTCTTCCAGGATATTGATGGCGACGTATTGTTGAAATTCCTGTCCCGATGCAACACCGTAGAGATGTGGCTTCGCAAGCTTGACAAGTTTCTTAACCGAGTCGATATATTCAACAGGAGAATAGTCGTCGCCAAAACCATAATTCAGGGTGCCCTGAAACCAAATGTTCTTCAGGCCCGCCCAGCGTTGGTGTCTTTCGTCAGTATAATTAAAGAGGGCACCTCGATTTGATTTATCGCCGGTTCTGGGAACTGAACCTGGGTCGAGCACCTTACCAATTTTGATATATCCCGAATCGGGATATCTGGCCAGGGTCATCGGAACTGCATCAACAAAAAGCTCAAGTGGTGATGGTACTACCGGTAACGCATGACCGTACTGTATGTGTTTGCCGAAATGGGTAACCCCGTTTTTTTTAAGATCAATCTCCACTACATTTTTTCTGGCTTCTGGTTCAAGCCGGGCCAGTACCGATTTGTCTTTCACGGCCCTGAAGTTTTTCCCCGGCAGCGATTTACCTCCTGATATGCTGACTTGCTCTCCTTTGGCGGCGGCCCAAACGACAGGCAGGTCTTTGTTACCCCCATCTTGCTCATTCAGCGATAAACTTTTGTCCAGTTCGTATAGGCCTTGGTGTACAATGATCTTGACGCCGGACCCCTTGTTCTTTTGAAGCAGGGATCTGGCCAAGCGCTGGGCCGTTTCCAGGCTGGCAAGTGGTTTCGCGACACTACCCGGATTATTGTTGTGCCCATTTTTGGCAACATGGATCTCCTGAGAAATGGACTGCAGGCTGCAAATGAGCGCAAAAAATTGAATCGCGAAAAAGAAAAATATTTTCATTGTTGGGCTGTTCTGGAGTTAATGTACAAAAACCGCTTCGTCTCCGATTCGGGAAATCGGTTTCCTTGAATCCAAGGTCAAATTAGCTTAATTTGAGAGAAGGAAGTAGCCAACTCATCAAACTTGTACAGCACGACTTCGTCCCGTAACGGGAAACATCATGAAGAAATATCTTTTTGTCATAGCACTTGTTTTTATGATCGCTTGCAGCAGCATAGATCTGCCGGCAGATGTTGCAGATGTATATGAAAGTCTGCCTGAGAAGATCGATTATAATAAGGATGTCAAGAAGATATTATCCGATAAGTGTTTTTTATGTCACGGACCGGATGCGAAAAAACAAAAAGCTGATCTCCGGCTGGATATTGCCTCCTTTGCATTTGCCAAGAAAACTGAATCCGGATTAAAGGCCATTGTGCCGGGAAATCCTGCCAAAAGTGAACTGGTCCATCGGATCATCAGTGATGATCCGGAATATAAAATGCCATCGATCGAGTCACATCTTGAGTTGACGCCTTACGAGAAATCGGTGTTGATCAAGTGGATCGAGCAGGGAGCGGAGTATAAACCCCATTGGGCCTTTGTAGCTCCTGAAAAATTGGCACCGCCACCTGCTTCAGATCAAAGCTGGGTCAGGAATGATATCGATAAATTTATCCTCAGCGCCATCGAAGCCAAGAAATTGAAACCCGCACCGGAAGCAGATCGGGAAACGCTGATCCGCCGGCTAAGTTTTGATATCCGGGGCATATCTCCCGATATCGCAGAGATCGATGCCTTCGTCGCCAGTAAAGATCCCAATGCCTACGAGAAACTGGTGGATGGATTTTTAGCGTCTGATCATTACGGAGAAAGAATGGCGGCGTACTGGCTCGACGTGGCCCGATTTGCCGATAGCGACGGTTATCTGGATGATAAACACCGAGATATGAGTCCGTGGCGGGAATGGGTAGTTGGCGCCTATAATCGAAATATTCCTTTTAACGACTTTATCACGTGGCAGTTAGCGGGAGACCTGATTCCTAATGCTACAAAAGAACAAATACTGGCAACAGGGTTCAACAGGAATCATAAACGAAACACGGAAGCAGGGATCATTGAAG
>JANMHK010000080.1:0-12680 GCA_031375135.1 Sphingobacteriales bacterium
GAGATGATGTCCACTTTATTATTGCGGATCATTTCTGCCAGTGAAACGCCCAGTTCGGCCGTACTCATCGCACCCGCCAAGGTGATCATCATCTTACCACCCTCTGTAAGGTGGGCCTCGTAACCTTTCGCGGCATCAACAACGGTAGCGGCATTGAAATGCCTGTAGTGATGCATCATAAACTGAGAAACCGGTCCTTTATTCATGTCCTGAAATTTTGGACCACAAAAATAAGGGATTATGGAATTGCGCCACGTCTTTAACCGAACCCTCTTAGTGCTTTGGTCTATGCCGGTGTCAGAAACAGACATCCCGGAGTACTCACCCCGGGATGTCTTTATAACAATGACTTTTTAAATGGGAAACTCAATCTCACATCCTGGTTTTCTTTACCACGCTCAAATTACCAGAAGGATCAGAATCAACGATATACTTCTTATCGTTGTACTCAAAACTGATCAGATAGTAAGTGGCATTCTGCTTTGATACCTCTAACACTTTCTTATGCCTTTCTTTCAAATCAAACCGGTCATTTAAAGATCTGGTGACAGCTAATGGTAGTGCGTCGGAATCAATGTATCGGGTTGTTTTATAGAGCAGGCCCTCCTCTTCAAAATAGGCAGACATATTATTCTTGTCAGATTTGAAATCAGCTACATAAAAATCCCCGATCTTTTCCCACTTCACATCTTCTGCATAGGGGAAAGCTTTAGCAAGGCTCTCCTGAAGTGCCTTTGACACTTTGATGTCTTTTGGATCGGGTTCGGCGTAACTCATGGTCACCACCGACAGCAACAGGAAGAGGGCTGTGATTTTCTTTTTCATAACAATTGATTTTGATTTGATAATTGAATGCCCTACAAATCTAATTCCTGACAATACCCAAGTCAATATGAATGGGATGGTAGCGGTCAATTATGTGACCGATAGGTATGGATGGCAAAAAACGATTTGGCCATAATTTGGCTTGCATGCCCCAAACGCAGCGGGAGCAAGGGTTTCATCGATTTAATAAAAATTGTTTAAAATGCATATGTGAAACCGTTCATCCAAATCACAGGATGAATGGCGAACCAGGAACGCATATGAACTTCCTTGCGCACGCATATTTGTCTTTCCACGACCATGGCATCCTCGCCGGAAACATGATCAGTGATTTTGTAAAGGGGAAGAAGAAATTCGATCTGCCGATGCCTATTCAGAAGGGCATCGTTTTACACAGGGCCATTGACCAGTATACCGATGATCATCTCACCAACAGGGAACTTAAACTGATTTTCAAACCCTATTACGGGTTGTACGCTTCCCCGATACTGGATGTGTTATATGATTATTTCCTGGCCACTGACCCTGCCATCTTCACAGAAGATTCGCTGCTGAAATTCAGCATAGATACTTACGATGAACTTGAAACTAACAACGATCATTTTCCAGAACGTTTTGCAAGGATGTTTCCTTACATGAAGAGCCAAAACTGGTTATATCATTACCGCTTTCACGACGGTGTTAGAAACAGTCTGGGGGGATTGGCAAGAAGGGCGAAATACCTGGCTGAAACCGAAAAAGCGTTTTTGCTTTTCGAAACCCATCATGAAACATTGAGGGCCGGATATAACAACTTCTTTCCAGACCTGCTGGACATGGCCCATAGTACTTACCTGGATCTTATAAGCAGGGAAAATGTTTGAACCTTTCGTGGCTGGCTTTCATCAGCATCTCCCTGTCGTCCGGATGGGAGATATCGATCAATGCTTTTGCCCTTTGCCTGAGGTTCTTTCCATATAGATAAGCTATTCCAAATTCCGTCACTATGTAATGGGCATGGGCCCTTGTTGTTACCACGCCGGCGCCTTCCTTAAGGAAAGGTACAATACGGGGGATCCCTTTTGCGGTTCTTGAATTCAGCGCAATAATCGGCTTGCCACCTTCCGAAATGGCCGCCCCCCGCATAAAATCCATCTGTCCGCCCACTCCTGAATACTGATACATGCCAATTGAGTCTGCGCAGATCTGACCGGTTAGGTCAACTTCAACGGCACTGTTGATGGCACAGACCCTTGGATTTCTCCGGATCACATGGGGATCATTGACATAATCTATATCTAAAAATGCAAAGGCCGGATTATCATCTACATAGTCGTACAAACGCTTTGAGCCAAGCGCGAAACCAGCTACCGTTTTATTCGGATGGATGCGTTTATATTTATTGTTGATCACATCGGTTTCAATAAGATCGATAATGCCATCCGAACACATTTCGGTATGCACACCAAGGTCTTTGTGATTGGTCAATGATCTTAATACTGCATCGGGGATCGCGCCAATTCCCATTTGTAAGGTGCTCCGATCCTCGATCAGGCCGGCCACATTCAGTCCGATCTGCTTTTCCGCCTCCCCTACCTTCTCCCCAAAAAATACTTCCTGAAGTGGATCTTCGCAATACACTAATGATTTGAATCTCGAAGCATGGATCAGTCCATCACCATGTGTCCTGGGAACATTCGGGTTTACCTGGGCGATCACCACTTTGGCGGTGTTTACCGCGCTTCGGGCCACATCCACCGACACACCGAGTGAGCAATAGCCGTGTTTGTCGGGCACCGAAACATGCACAATAGCAACATCCAATGGCAAAATGCCACGCTTAAACAGTTCGGGAATTTCGCTTAGGAATACCGGGATATAATCGGCTCGTCCTTCGTTCACTGCCTGACGTATCGACCCTGACACGAACATGGAATTCATATGAAAGTGCCCTTGATATTCGGGCTTACACACCTCTAGCTCGCCGTAAACACTGATGGATACGATCTCTACATGATTCAACCGATCTTTTTCTTTAGCCAACTCATTCACCAGGTAAACAGGCGTTTGTGCGCTACCCTGAATAAAGATCCGATCACCAGATTTGATCATTGACAAGGCCTCAGCAGGTGTGGAATACTTGATGTCCGCTTTCATTAATATGATTTTAAACGAAATTACTTAGCTGTCAGCCCGACTGACATGATTAAAGTTATTTTCAAAAAAACTTTCGTCAGCCTATTTTTGCTTAAAATAACCAGATGAAAGGCCATTCCCTCATTTTAGTGATCGTTTCCTTTTTTGTGCTGAGCGCCAATGGCCAAAGCAAAAGCATTCCGGCAATAGATAAGTCCGTTCTGGATATGTGCTATTTCCCGGCTAATTACCCCATCCTAAAGATTCAGGATAAGGCCAAAGAGCCATTATCTATGAGGGTTATCTATAGCAGGCCCCAGAAAAATGGCCGCGAGGTTTTTGGCGGAATCGTTGAATTCGGACAGGTTTGGCGCCTCGGTGCTAACGAAGCGACAGAGATCGAATTCTTTAGGGACGTAGTATTGGGAAAGACCAAAGTAAAAAAGGGCCGTTACAGCCTGTACGCGATTCCCCAGCCGGATAGCTGGACGATCATCCTTAACCGGGAAACAGACACCTGGGGAGCTTTCAAGTATGATGCGAAAAAAGATGTAGCCAGGTTGACGGTGACACCTGAGAAGAATGTGGAAGCCGCCGACGCTTTCTCCATGTATTTTGAACCAGCTCCAGGTGGTGCTAATCTGTTCATACATTGGGATACCACGCGCACCGCACTACCCATTGGCTTTTAGTAGTACTTACCATCCAGTTTAAACCATGTGCTCCATTGCCGGAATCATTTCTTTCAATCCAAATCATGTTGATCCGGCGATCCTGGGCAAAATGAATGAGGTCCAGCAACATCGTGGGCCTGATGGCGAAGGGTACTACTTTCATCAGCAGCAGGATATTCATATCGGATTCGGTCACCGGCGCTTGTCCATTCTGGACCTTTCAGATGCTTCTGCCCAACCATTCCGATACCTGGACCGGTATGTGATGATCTATAATGGCGAGATCTATAATTACAAAGAGATCAGGGCCGAATTGCATTCGAAGGGCTATTCGTTCCGGACAACAGGAGATACTGAAGTATTGGTGGCAGCATTTGACGCCTATGGAGAAAATTGCCTGGATCATTTCGACGGCATGTTCGCTTTTGCGATCTGGGATGAGCAAACAAACAAACTATTCTGTGCCCGCGACCGTTTTGGAGAAAAGCCCTTCTACTACCATTACAATGAGAAGGACCAGAGTTTTTACTTCGCATCCGAAATGAAGGCTTTGTTCGCGGCAGGTATAGAAAAAAGTCCTGAGTCTTCCATGTTGTACAATTATCTTACGCTAGGCAGCACTAAATTGCCAAACAAGCCTGAACAAACTTTTTATCAGCATATTTCCCAACTTGGTCCTTCGCATCAAATTGTTTTCGAACCACTAAAGCAGCCTCCGGTCATCAGCCGTTATTGGGACCTCGACAAAGAAACGGTGTTGGACATGCCGGAAGACCAGGCATTAGAAAAATTCAGCGAACTGCTGGGACTGTCGGTACAACGAAGGATGCGGAGTGATGTATCAATAGGCACCAGTTTAAGCGGTGGGTTAGACAGTTCATCTATTGTTGCACTTGCAGCGGAGAGGACTGACCAACAGTATAGCCATCAATGTTTCTCCGCGGTATTTCCAGGATTTGAAAAAGATGAATCCGAAAAAATCAGAAAAGTTGCGGGGCATTTCAATCTTTCATCCCACACCGTTATTCCAACTGCTGAACTGTTTTCGGAACAGCTTGAACAGATTCTGTTTTTTCAGGAAGAACCCATTGGATCCTCATCGGTTTTTGCGCAATTTTTGATCTATGGTAAAGCGAAGGAACAGGGCGTAAAAGTTCTGCTGGATGGACAGGGGGCTGATGAACTACTGGGAGGATATACGAAGTACACACATTGGTGGCTCCAGGAAATGATTCGCAGCCAAGGTTGGTCTACAGCAAATGCAACGGCAGCACAGTTCAAAGAAAATGGATTTCTGATGAACTGGAACTGGAAGAACAGGGTTGCGGCCATGATGCCAGGATTAACAGCAACGGTACTTAAAAAAAAGGCTCTCCGGATCCAGCGAAGCAATGCATTCATTGATAAAGAATGGGCGGCCTCCTGTTATGATCAGGGATCCGTATTCAAGCCGATCGTAGACAAGTTGAACGATATCCAGTACGCTGATCTGATGATACAGGGACTTGAAGAATTGTTGAGGTATGCGGACCGAAACTCCATGGCCCATGGTCGTGAGCTAAGGTTGCCCTTCCTGTCACACGAATTGGTGCAATTCGTTCTTTCACTTCCTCCTTCCTATAGGATGAAAAATGGATTTTCAAAATGGATCCTGAGGAAGAGCATGTCGGACAAACTACCTGCGGATATCAACTGGCAAAAAGGAAAAATCGGTTTTGAACCACCGCAACAACTGTGGATGGCCCATGAATCAGTTAGTCCAAGGATTTTCGCATCAAGGCAAAAGCTGGTCGACCTTCATATCTGTACCCCCGAAGTCCTAAAAAAACCTGTGGTGGCAAGGGGAGCGCACGACGAAGACAATTTTGACTTCCGCTGTTTAACAGCAGGACTCTGGTTATGATCTATATTTGAATAAACTCAGTCATTACAATGAAGAAGGCAACGAAATATATCCACGCTGGTTCCCATCCCGACCCCTCTACGGGAGCAATCATGACTCCCATTTATCAAACCTCTACTTATGTACAAGAAGCTCCCGGCGTAAATAAAGGCTATGAATATGCGCGTTCGCAGAATCCTACACGTACCGCTCTTGAAGAAGCATTTGCAGTGATTGAAGAAGGACAGTACGGCCTTGCATTTTCTTCCGGGGTAGCCGCCACAGATGCAGTGATTAAATTATTATCGCCGGGCGATGAAGTGATCTGTGGTAACGACATGTATGGCGGAACCTATCGTTTGTTTTCCAAGATCTTCGAAAAATTTGGAATCAAATTTAGATATGTCAACCAGCAGCATATTGAAAATGTCCGGGACCTCATCAACGAAAACACGAAACTCATTTGGGTAGAAACGCCAACGAACCCATTAATGAATATTGTCGACATTGAAGCCATTGCTGCCCTTGCGAAAGAGCATCAGATCATCACTTGTGTTGACAACACCTTCGCCTCGCCATACCTTCAAACACCCCTTTCACTAGGTGCTGATATTGTTATGCATTCGGCAACGAAATACCTTGGCGGCCACAGTGATGTAATCCAGGGCGCGCTGATGATGAATGATAAAGACTTGCGCGACAAATTATATTTTATTCAAAAAAGCTGTGGTGCAGTACCAGGCCCGATGGATTGTTTCCTCGTTCTGAGAGGGATCAAGACCCTTCATGTAAGAATGCAACGTCATTGCGAAAATGGACAAGCCATCGCGAATTTTCTGAAAGCACATCCTAAGGTTGGCAAGGTCTACTGGCCGGGTTTTGAAGATCATCCTGGGCATGCGATTGCGAAAAAGCAAATGCGTGATTTCGGCGGTATGATCAGTTTTGAGTTGAAAGATGATTCTGCGGATGCTGCCACGAAACTGCTTTCTTCAACCAAAGTTTTTGCACTGGCTGAAAGTCTTGGTGGAGTCGAGTCCCTGATCAATCATCCGGCCAGCATGACCCATGCTTCCATACCGCGTGACGAACGAATTAAAAACGGCTTGAGCGACTCGTTGATCAGGCTGAGTGTAGGTATAGAAGATGCTGATGATCTGATCGCCGATCTGAATTCGGCCATTGGTTAAAGCGATCAATGGATATATCTGTTATATTCGGATATGGAAAAACCTATCTTACTGTACGGCGCAAATGGTTATACCGGAACACTGATCGCCCGTATGGCAGGCGATTACAAGGTAAGGCCGATTCTGGCTGGACGAAGAGAAGAAACAATCAAACCGTTAGCGGAAGAACTGGGATACGACTATCGTGTGATAGACCTTAAGGATCCCATTGCTTTAGATAAAGTCCTTTCTGAAGTAACCCTTGTACTTCATGCGGCCGGGCCCTTTAAACACACCGCAAAACCCATGATAGAGGCCTGTCTGCGCGCTGGGAAGCATTATCTGGACATTACTGGTGAGATTGGGGTATATGAAATGGCAAAAACTTACCATCAACAAGCCCTGGCTAAGGGAGTCATGGTGATGCCCGGGGTAGGTTTTGATGTAGTGCCAACGGATTGCATAGCCCTTCACTTAAAAAATAAACTGCCGGATGCTATTTCCTTGAAGTTGGCTTTTGCAGGGCTGGGCGGCGGGGTTAGTCGCGGTACCGCCACCACCATGGCAGAAGGCATGGGCGAAAAAGGAGCAAGAAGGATCAATGGCAAGATCACCCCGGTACCCTTAGGGGAACACGGCATGTGGCTGGAGTTTGGCGAGAAGAAAATATTTATGATGTCTATTCCCTGGGGGGATGTATCAACGGCTTATCAAACTACGGGGATACCGAATATTGAAACCTTCACGGCAATGCCACAGAAGACTTTTAAAGTACTTAAATATCAGTTCCTGTTCAACTGGTTATTGCGTACCTCATTTATGCGGGAAAGGCAGTTGAAAAAAATCAGGAGCAAGCCGGCAGGACCATCCGACGAACGAAGGGCAAAATCAAAAAGCCTGGTATGGGGTGAAGCAACTAATGCTTCAGGGGCAAATGTATCAGCGAAAATCAAAACACCGGAAGGTTATACCTTAACGGCAATTTCAAGCTTGATCATTGCAAAGAAAGTGCTTGATGGAAATTACAAGCCGGGGTATCAAACACCCGCGGGATGCTTTGGTGAGGGATTGATTTTCGAAGTGCCCGGCGTGGAATTTATTTGATCAATTAATTATTTCCCTTTCGGAACGGATGGTGACTGAATCAGGGTTCTTGAGGGAATCTGCGAGGGCCAGGGTTTTAGGAAGTTCATATTTGAAATAGAACTTCATGGTCTCCAGTTTGCCATGTGTAAAATCGTTTTGTGGGGCCTGAGCCGCCACTACTCCTTGTTTCAGCCACTGCCAGGCCACGCAAGTGATGCCGGCTAATTCCATGAATAAATTAGCATCTGCCATGTACTTTTCTGTCTCGCCTTTAGCCGCAAAGCCCTGCAAGTACTTTAATACATCAGACATTCTTGCCGCCGCGTCCTGAAGCTTTGATGCGTAAGGGACCAATATCTCTATAGCAGAAGCAAGTTGCACGGTTTGCATGAATTCATTCATCAGGAGGGCCACAGCCTTGCCTTGTTGCATCGGCACTTTTCGTCCGAGCAGGTCAATGGATTGAATACCGGTGGTGCCTTCATAGATGGACATGATCCGGATATCCCTAAAATACTGCTGCGCGGTAAAATCCATCGTGAACCCATAACCCCCAAGCACTTGCAGGGCGTTGCTTGTCGAGATGATGCCGTATTCGGACGGATATGTTTTAACGATCGGCGTCAGCAATTCAAGCAGGAGATAAGCTTTCTGTTTTTCTTCGCCCTCGCTAATCTTCTCCAGATCATACCATTTCAGGCATTCGATAACCAGGCTTATTGTGCCTTCCACAAAAGCTTTTTGCAGCATCAACATTCTGCGTACATCGGCATGGTTAATGATCAGCGTCTGTTCTTTGTTTGGATCGCGATCGGCAATATGCCGGCCCTGGGGTCGTTCATTGGCATAGTTAAGCGCATAATAATAGGCTGCGGAGGATACGGCGACGGCCGTTTGCCCTACCCCGATCCTCGCCGAATTCATCATCTGGAACATGTATTGCAAACCCTTGTTGGGTTCCCCTACGAGATAGCCCCCCGTAGTTCCGGACTCGCCGAAAATCAGGTGGGTAGTGGCATAGCCGCGTTGACCCATCTTTTTAAAATCGCCGGCACAGATCACATGGTTATATGCTAAGTCGCCGGACTCAGTAGGCAGATATTTTGGCACGATAAATAATGAGATCCCCTTGGTACCGGCAGGTGCGCCTTCGATGCGTGCCAGGGTGAGATGAACGAAGTTTTCGCATGCTTCGTGCTCGCCACCGGAGATGAAGATCTTCTGGCCGGTTATTTCAAAAAATCCATCGGCTTGTTTTGCAGATGTGGTGATATCTGACAAAGAGCTTCCAGCCTGGGGTTCAGTAAGGGCCATGGTGCCCTGCCATTTCCCCGCCATCATGGGCGGCATGAAGATCTTCTTTCTTTCCTCATCTGCAAACAGTTCAACCAGTTCCAGCGCACCCGTGGATAAACCGAGATAGCCCTGGGCGCTGCTATTGGCGGCTTCGAAGATCATGTGGGCAACAGAGAAAACGGTGTATGGCAATTGCATCCCACCTTCTTCCAATTTCACCATTGCAGTGAACCAACCTGCATCGCCAACGGCTTTAAAGACATTTTTGAGTTGAGGATGGCTGCAGACTTTCCCATCGCGAAACGCTACGGGCTGGTCATCCATCTCCTTAAAAAACGGAAACAGTTCTTTGTCGGCAATATCCTTCGCATTCTGAATCAACTGTTCCATTTCCTCGCGGTGGCCGATATGCGAGTATTGTGGATGGGATAAAAGCTCCTGCACTTTGTGTACATCGTAGAGGAGAAAATTCAGATTGGAAAAGTTGAGATATTGCATATCAATAAGTATAAAATCCTTGTTTTGTTTTAACGCCGAGTTTTCCGGCGTCTACATAGGTCTTCAATAATTCCGCGAACTTCTTGCTCTTTGCATCGGGCATATTCTTTGTCACATGCCATGCTGTATCCAGGCCGATATTATCCAAAATGCCGAACGGTCCCTGCGGCATATGGAAATTATTTATCCAGCTTCGGTCTACATCTTCAAAGCTTGCTGTGCCACTTGTAACAAGGGCGCCGGCTGCGCCGATCAAAGCCACCAACATGGAATTGAAAATATAGCCAGGTGATTCTTTTTGTACCAGTACGGGCACCTGGTTTAGTTTAGTGCCCAAATCCATTAACAGGTCCACGATCCATGGTTCTGTTGTGGCATGGGGCATTACATCAACTACGATGGCGTCAAAGACATCGTGAAAATGGAAAGCACAAAAACGCTCAGGCCTGCCCGTTTCAGCAGCAAACCATGAGGGCAGCATGTAGGAGGTGTTGGTTGTGAAAATGGTTTTAGGAGGACAAATCCTTCCGAATTTGCTCCACACTTCTTTCTTAACCTGGAGGTCCTCATAAACCGATTCACTGATAAGGTCAGCATCATTGACGGCATCGAGCTCGTTGGTGGTAAACCTGATGCGGGTGAGTGCCGCCTGACCTTGTTCAGCGGTGATCTTGCCATTTCGTTCCAGGTATTTTAGAATGGAGCTTTGTGTTTTCTGGGCAAACGGAAAGCTTTTCTCATGTATGTCGTAGATCACCACGTGGTAGCCGCTGATCGCTGCCTGCAAACCAATACGCAGGCCCATGGTTCCAGCGCCCAGGATCAAAATATTTTTTATGTCTTCAAATTTCATTTCCATAGTCAACATTTAATAGAAGTTACTAATGCGGTTAAACTGAACAGCCCGGTGGGCGTTATTGGCACAAGCCTTTACAACATGGATCAGTGATGCAAAACGGGGGTCCGTTGAAAAGCCTTTTTTATATCGGGCATAGATCTGCTGAACGATCACTGCTATTTTAAAAGAGCCAAAGACATAATAGTAAAGAAAGTCAGAAACATCGGCTCCTGTTATGCCTGCATATCTTTCAAGCACTTCTTGCCGGGTAAGGTTACCCGGAAGCCAGGTGAGGTTAAAAGGCTTGAGGGCCTCGCTGTCGCCGGCCTCTGCCCAGTAAGCGAGACTTGTACCAAGGTCCATCAGAGGATTTCCTACGGTAGCCATTTCCCAGTCGAGCACGGCAAGGATATGTGAAAGATCATGGGGGTCAAGAACCAGATTATCATACTTGTAGTCGTTATGGATAAAAGCGGGCTTTCCGTCGGGGGGCAAGTTTGCGTTCAACCACTCGGCTGTTTGGTTCATTTCAATGATGGCATCTGTTTCCGCGTTAAAATATCTTTTTATCCAACCCTGCACCTGGCGTTGAACATAGCCTTCCGGCTTACCGAGCTGAATGAGCCCCGTGGACTCGAGGTCCAGGGAATGAAGCAAGGCAAGGTTATCTACTGCGGCTTCTGATATTGATTTCAGGGAATGATGGTCCAACTCCATTCCTTTGGGAATACGATTGCGGAGAATGACTCCTCTAACCCTTTGCATGATATAGAAAGGGGTTCCAATAATGCTGAGATCTTCACAGTATAATAAGGGATCAGGAATTGACGGGAAAACAGGTTTCAGTGATTTGAGCACATTGAATTCCCGGCCCATATCGTGGGCTGATTTAATATCGGCACCAAAGGGTGGCTTCCGCAGCACAAACTCATTTGAACCTGTTTGCAATAAGTAAGTAAGATTTGAATAGCCGCCCGGGAATTGCAGAATTTGGAGATCATCATTCGTTTCGATGATCTTTCCAGTTAGCCATTGCCTGAGCTTATGAAGATCGGGTAACTCATTAGCCCTTACGGCTATGGGCTGATCTACGAAATCATCCAGCAGGTCAGCCATTCTTCAGAATTGATTTTGCCAGTGATGATTTGTGCACTTCATCGGGGCCGTCGTAAATTCTTGCCCCGCGTTCATGGCGGTACCAGAAAGACAGTAGGGTATCATCTGTAATGCCAAGGGCACCGTGGGTCTGGATGGACCTGTCAAGAACCTTCATCAGTACGTCGGCTACGAAGAACTTGATCGCCGAGATATCATGCCTCGCGGCTTTTGCGCCTTCCTTATCAATCTTGTAGGCCGTATGAAGCACCATGAAGCGGGCTGCGTTGATCTCTGCCCTGCTTTCAGCGATCCAGTTCTGGATGGTTTGTTTATCACCCAGCACCTGACCATCGCCCATGCTGCGGGTTTTAGCTCGGGTACACATCATGTTAAACGCCCTTTCACAGATGCCGATCCAGCGCATGCAATGATGGATACGTCCCGGACCCAGTCTTTCCTGGGCAAGGAGAAATCCGGCGCCTTCTGTTCCAATCAGGTTAGAGAGGGGGACGCGACAATCATCGTATTCTATTTCGGCATGACTCATGTATCCTTCGCCGGCCTCACCCATGATTGGAATATTTCTGATGATGTTAAATCCTTTTGTGGAAGCGGGGACGATGATCATACTGGCCCTTTCGTAAGGGGATGCGCTTGAATTGGTATTAGCCATCACGATGGCAAATTCTGCGCCATCTGCAGCAGTAGTGAACCATTTGAGTCCGTTGATCACGTATTCACTACCCTCTCGTATAGCCGAAGTTTCCATTTGGACAGGATTGGATCCGGCGAAATGGGGTTCTGTCATGGAGAAGCAGCTCCTGATCTTCCCCTGCACCAAGGGTGTAAGAAATTTCTTTTTGATGGGAGCAGATGCGTGGCGGTGTAATAATTCAATGTTGCCTATATCCGGGGCCTGGCAATTGAAAGTATAGTGTCCGAACGGAGTGGTTCCGAGTATTTCTGAAATCTGGCCAAATTCAGTCAGGCTCAGGCCAGCGCTTCCTTCCTTTTTAGGAAGATAGGGAGCCCACAACTTCTGTTTGATAGCCAGCTCCCTTTTTTTCCGGAGCACGGGTTCCGCCTCATGAAAAGGAATATTGGCAAGGGCTATCTCCAGCGGATACAGTTCTTTCTCCACAAAGGCCTTATACTTTGGGATCAGCTTTTTCAATTGGTCAGTAGCAAATAGTTCAACC
>JANMHK010000294.1:0-3789 GCA_031375135.1 Sphingobacteriales bacterium
GTTGACCATTACATCACGCAGTGCGGTATATTGCTCCCTGCCTTCATGAGCAATAATGAACCTTTTTGATAGGCTATCTACCTGTATTATTGGATTCGACATAAAATAACTGATTGAAATTAAGCAGAGGCCACAGCCAACATTGACCTTAAATCTTAATTGTATTTAAATATTATCTGCAAAACTTTTCTCCGTATGACGAAAATACCAAATACCAAACCACAAAAAGAAAAGACTCACACCGATGGATAATGCAAGCCCGGGAATATATAAACTCTCCCCCAAAAGGCTCCATCGGAACCCATCTATAACCCCCGCCATTGGGTTGATGTAATAAAGCAAACGCCATTTTTCAGGAATGATACTACTACTGAATCCCACTGGGGTCACGTACAAACCGAACTGTATGATAAAGGGAATAATATAACGGAAGTCGCGATACTTGACATTTAATGCAGTTATGTATAGTCCGACGCCGAACGCGGCAATAAAAGCAAACATTACAAACAATGGAATAGCAATGATCTGTATGGGGGGCACAAACCGATACATAAAATACATTCCGAAAAGTATGACAAAAGAAATAGCCAGATCTACAAGGCTGGTTATAACCGAACTGGCAGGTATGATCATGCGAGGGAAATAAACTTTAGTAATGAGGTTAGCATTACCTATTAGGCTATTACTCGCTTCGCCAAGCGCGTTGGCAAAAAACTGCCAGGGAAGCATACCAGCAAACACCATAAGTGCATAAGGAGCGGCGCCCGGGGATTGCAGTTTAGCCACTTTGTTAAAGACAATAGTAAATATAATGGTTGTGGCCAGCGGCCGAATAATACTCCAGGCCGCACCGATAACAGTCTGCTTATACCTTACCTTAATATCACGCCAGCTTAATATATAAAACAACTCCCTGAAACGCCATAGGTCTTTCCAATAATTTTTCTCCGTGGCACCTGCTTCAATAATTAATTCTTCCTTGTTTGAACTCATTGAAAATATTAGATCAATTCTTGTTAAAAATATTCTTGAGCGAATTAAGGATTTTAAAGGGTTTTGGCTTCATTTCGTCAAAATACTCTGACCCATATCCGTAACCTGTGTAGCCATAGCCCCCGTACCCGTAATACTTTCCGTATCCGCCTTCTGCCTTTATATCATTAATGATCAACGAAATTTTCGGTAATCTTTTATTGGTATATATTTCATTTAGTAACTGCAACTGCTTCTTATATGTGTAATTATGCCTCACCACATAAAGCGTTGCGTCTGCAAACTTCCCCAGGGCAACCGCGTCGCTGACCAGACCAACCGGTGCTGTGTCAATTACAATAATATCGTATGTCTCTTTCAACTTCTGCATCAAAAGCTCAAGCCTTTCGTCCAACAACAATTCAGCAGGGTTTGGCGGTATTGGCCCACAGGGTATGATAAAAAGATTGTCAAATCCGGGCATTGGAACGGCAAGATCCTCAAAGGACGATTTACCTATAATGAAATTAGTGATCCCCGTTCTACGCGGAAGATTAAGAGCACTCATAATCTTTGGCTTGCGAATATCAAACTCTAAAATAGCAGTCTTTTTTCCGGTTAAGGCCATTACCGCCCCGAAATTGGAACTGATGAACGACTTTCCTTCACCGCTAGTTGACGAAGTAATTAGAATAACAGCTTTATCTTGTTTGGTCAAGATATATTGAAGATTTGTTCTGATGATCCTGAACTGTTCCGCGATAAACTTCCTACTGGTTTGACTAACCACCAACGGAGTCTTTTCTTCGGCGTGGCCAACTTCACCTATAATAGGAGCTTGAGTTGCTTTCTGAATATCTTCCCTGCTCTTCACTTTATCATTGAAATACTCAAGCAGGAAAATAATCAAAGATGGAAGTAATAGGCCAAGGAACAGCGCCGTGGTATAGGTGGTTTGCCTATTGGGCGAGACCGGACCATCAGAAGCGATGGCGGGTTCAATAACCCTCACATTGGAAATGGTGGATGCAGAGCCAATTGACGTTTCCAGTTTTTTCTGTAGCAGGAAAGAATAGAGTTCTTCGAGGATCTTCTGACGCCGGGTAATGTCGATAAGCTGCTTCTCTTTTGCCGGGATCTGGGATACTTCACGCCCCATAACCCGGTTTCTGGCATTCAGGTCATTGATGGAAAATTGGTAGGCTTGCCTAACATTTTTCAAATTTTGTAAAATGTCAATTCGCAGCTTCTCCAGAGCAGTTTCCAGGTTTACCACAGTTGGGTTCGACCGGGTGGTTGTTTTCAATATGGTCTCCCGATCAACCTGAAGTTTGTTGAATTCGGCAATTTGAAGTGCCAGAGATGGTTCTTCTATTCCCAGGGTAGAGCCAACTTGGCGAAATGGATTCCTATTATCTGAAATATACCTAATTAAATTGTCTATAACTTGTACTTGGACACCTTGTTTTGTGAGATCATTTTCAAGCTCAGTCAGCGTACTAAATATGTTCGCAGCCTGCTGCTCCGGGTTGATGATCTTGTTTTTCTCCCTGAAGCCCAGCAAGTTTCTTTCTACCCCACCTAATTCTTCCTTGACAGATTCAGTTTGTTCATCAATGAACTTAAGCGCATTTACAGCCACCTGCTTTTTATCTTCTAACCCAGCCTGTTGATACTCCTTCATCCATTGATTTACTATGGCAACCCCAATCTCCGTATTCTCAGTTGTATAGGTTAACTCCAGAATATTATCAGATTCACCTGAAGGGAGGGCCGACAATCCTGAAACCAGCTGATTGGCCCGGGTGTCTGCAGAGGCAAAATCGACAATAAATTTACTGCTTCCAAAACTGGAAATGCTAACCTCTGTTCTTCTCAGGGAAAACCTTCCCATACTTGTTTCGAAAGGCTGGTTAAAAAACACCTTTGCACCATTTTCAACTAAACTGAATTCCCGATCATTAAGCATAAAAACTGGAAAACCGAACTCCTGGGTAGAGTCTGAACGGGATAGTATTTCAAGTTTGAAAGGACTTCCGGCCGTACTGATCTGGGAAGTTCTTATTTTCCCTTCCACGAAATACTGTATTTCAAGCCTTAAAGATTTCGCCACCCGTTTCGCCATGTGCCGGGATCGCAAAACCTGAATCTCATCATTAATATTCTTATTGGGAGTGGCAAAAAGCATTTCCTCTATCTTGTCTGATTGGTTTCCCATGGCGTTGGGATCACTGATCAGGATAGTACCCTTTACGTTGTAGATATTAGGCGAATACCTAAGTTTGAGAAAAGCAAGTGACAAGAAAATGAATATCGAACCAAGTACCCAGGGTAAAAAAGGCAAATAACGAAGTAATATCTCACGGGGTGAAACTGTATGGCTCGGCCTTTCAATATCAGTTATCGATTGTTGTTCATCTTTCATGAAAATCCGGGATTACCTGAATAGTGTAATAATTATAGCGAAAGTCGACACCGCTGTCAGTCCAAGGGTCAAATACTGCATCGTTTGAAGATCAGCAGCTGTTGATTTTTTTGAATCAGCCTGAACCACTAAAACATCATTTTGCCTGAGATAAAAGTTAGGAGACGAAAATATGTTTGGATCGGTAAGATTGAGGTTATAATAAGATCGCTTACCCTGGTTTTCACGAATCAACATCACTTTATCCTTTCGTCCATACATATTGATATCCCCTGCCATTCCCAAGGCCTCCAATACACTGGCTTTTTCTGTCGGTATCGTAAATACTCCCGGAGAGGCTACTTCCCCGAGCACAATGATCTTAAAATTATTAAACCTGATTACGCAATAGG
>JANMHK010000346.1:0-6189 GCA_031375135.1 Sphingobacteriales bacterium
CGCGGGCGCCGATTTTATTGTGGCTCCTATTTTCGATAAAGGGACTGCCAAGGTCTGCAAAAAAAGAGCAGTGCCTTACATTCCGGGCTGTCTCACACCTACGGAGATGTACAAAGCCTGCAAATCGGGATCTACCGTAGTGAAGCTTTTCCCAGGCGGCACTGTCGGCCCCGATTATGTAAAACAGTTACTCGGGCCCTTACCCTTCCTTCGGATCGTGGTTACCGGTGGCGTTACATTCGATCAAGCTTCCGTTCAAAAATGGTTCGATGCGGGTGCTTTTGCCCTTGGCGTTGGCAGTTCCGTATTCACCAAGGACAGGATCGCCAAGCGGGATTTTGTAGAAATAGAAACTGAGATGAAAAGGGTTAGGGAGTATTAATTCAGTCGGGTAAACAAGCCATAATTCTATGAGAAAACTTACTGCCGCTATCGCGTTGATCGTGATTCTACCGTTGAATTCATTATTCTCGCAGGTCATCAGTTCCAAGCAGATTGACAGTTTGACCGAGCTTGTATTGAAGACTTTTGACGTGCCGGGTATAGCAGTAGGTGTGGTAAAAGACGGGAAACTGATTCATGCGAAAGGATATGGAGTACGATCGCTAAGGAGTATGAAAAAGGTGGACGAGAATACACTTTTTGGGATTGCTTCCAATAGTAAAGCTTTTACCACTGCCGCCCTCGGGACGCTGGTAGATGAGAAGAAAATCAAATGGGATGATAAAGTGACCGATTATATTCCCGGGTTTAAACTTTATGATCCCTATGTAACGTCAGAATTTACGATCCGGGATCTTGTTACACACCGAAGCGGACTGGGATTGGGTGCAGGAGATCTGATGATGTTTCCCGATTCCAGCAATTTCACCAGAGAAGAGATCATACATAATCTCCGGTATCTTAAACCGGTATCAGCCTTTCGTACCAAATATGATTACGACAACCTGTTATACATTGTGGCAGGCGAAGTCATTGCAAAGGCTTCGGGTAGAAGTTGGGAAGACTATATTGAAAGCAAATTCTTGCAACCACTGGGCATGACTGCAACAGCCGTGTCCATGAAAAGGGTGAAGGACAAATCAAATATGATTGACCCTCATGCTCCGGTAAATGGAAAGGTGGAAGCACTCACGATCGACTGGAGCGAAACAGCTAATGCTGCTGGAGGTCTTGTCAGTAATATCACCGACTTGAGTAAGTGGATCATTGCACAAATGAATCATGGTAAATATGGTAATGGTAAACAGCTGTTCAGTGATGAGGTGCATGAAGAAATGTGGACTCCACAAACCGTCATACCTGCGCGCGCTGCCCCACCTTATAATACCCATTTTGCGTCTTACGGACTGGGGTGGTTTTTGTCAGATGTTAAAGGATACAAGCAAGTAACCCACACGGGGGGATTGGCCGGAGTGGTAACCCAGATCACTTTATTGCCGGAGTTGAACCTCGGTATCATAGTGCTTACAAATCAGCAATCAGGTGCAGCGTTCACGGCGATCACCAATACGATCAAAGACAGCTACCTGAATATTCCACCAACAGACCGTGTTAAGCAAATGCATGATCGGGTACTGCAGGGAGAAGCTGAAGCTAAGAAAATAACCGACCAGATCAGCAAAGACATCGAAGCGCAGCAAAAGGCTGCGGTTGCAAAACCCGCCTTGTCATCATTTACCGGTACTTACAGGGATCCCTGGTTTGGGGATGTGGCCATAGCTATGGAAAACGGAAAAATGCGGATGAATTGTTTGAGGTCGCCGCGCTTGAGGGGCGATATGAGTTTCTATAAGGGAAATACCTTTATTGTAAAATGGGATGACCGTTCTTTTGATGCCGATGCTTACGCGATGTTTTCAACAGATATGGATGGAAAACCATCGGGCATAAAAATGAAGGCTATCTCACCGCTTACCGATTTTAGTTTTGATTTTCATGACCTTGAACTTACCCGGGTAAAATAGTGTTTCGGGATTCGTTGCTCACAAAAATCCTAACTCCAGCTTAGCCACTTCACTCATCATATCCTTGTTCCATGCAGGGGTCCAGGTGACTTCTACATGAACGTCGTTGACGCCTTCGATGGTGCGGATCTTCTGATCTACATCGTGGGGAATGATCTGCGCTGCCGGGCAAGAGGGGGCGGTTAGGGTCATGACCACCTGAACATTATTGATGGGCAATACATTCACTTCATAGATCAGGCCAAGGTCCCATATATTCACAGGGATCTCAGGATCAAAGATCTCCTGGATTTTTTCGATCACCTTCTCTTTCAATTCCGTTTCGTTCATCATCATTCAAAAATTAAACGGCCATTACCCTTTACTTGCCCATACCAAGGCGTCCAACTTCATTTGTTTGACCATGGCGCGTAGGCCGTTTGAGCGGGTTTGAGCCAAGTGCCTGGTCATCCCGATCTCGTCTAAAAAATGAACAGGAGCATCAACGATCTCCTTCGCTGGCTGCCCGGAAAAAACGCGCACAAGCATACTGACCAGGCCCTTCACGATGATGGCATCTGAGTCAGCCTCGTAGAACACCCTGCCGTCTTGTGCATATGAGTGCATCCACACCGTGCTCTGGCAGCCTTTGATCTTGTGGTCCTCGGTCTTATATTGATCATTGAGCGGCGCTAATTTCTTGCCCATATCAATGATATATTCGTACTTGCCTTCCCAGTCGTCAAACAGCGAAAACTCGTCTACGATAACTTTCTCTATCTCGTTAATACTGGCCATTACAAAAGCATTTTAATGACCTTGTCTAAACTGCGAACCATGATATCGATCTCTTCGCGGGTGTTATAGGCCGCAAACGAGGCACGTGTGGTTCCGGTGATTTTTAAGCACTGCATCAACGGCATGGTACAATGCGTACCAGTTCGTACGGCTACACCGTAATTGTCGAGCAGGATGCCAATATCCTGGGGATGTATCTTGTCTACCACGAATGAAACCACACTCACTTTATTTTTCACATTGCCTTTGATCTGCACACCGGGAATACCGCTCAACTGGTCTGTGGCATAATGCAGCAGATCGTCTTCATGCCTGCGTATATTGGACTTGCCGAGATCATTCATGAAGTCGATAGCGGTTTTCATGGCTACAGTGTCTGCGATATTAGGCGTGCCTGCTTCGAACTTATAGGGAAGATCGTTATAAGTTGTCTTTTCAAAGGTCACTTCTTTGATCATTTCACCCCCGCCATGAAATGGTGGCATCGCTTCAAGCAAAGCCTTCTTACCATACAATACCCCAACGCCGGTTGGGCCGTAGATCTTGTGGGAAGAGAAAGCAAAGAAATCACAATCCAGTGCCTGTACGTCTATGTCCAGGTGAACTGCGCTTTGCGCGCCATCTATCATCACTACTGCGCCGGCATGATGTGCCGCATCAATGATCTCCTTCACAGGATTGATCACGCCAAGGGCGTTGGAGGCGTGTACGATCGATACAAGCCGCGTGCGTTCATTCAGGAGTTTATAATATTCTTCAAGGATGATCTCGCCGTCGTCAGTAATAGGCACTACTCTTACCATCGCACCTGTTTCAAGAGCCAGCATTTGCCAGGGAACAATATTGGAATGATGTTCAAGTGTAGAGATGATGATCTCATCACCCTTCCTGATATTTGCACGGCCCCAGGTATAGGCTACCAGGTTGATGCCCTCGGTAGTGCCGCGGGTAAAAATAATCTCCTCAACAGATGCTGCGCCGATAAATTCCCGTACAGATTCGCGCGTGGCTTCATAGGCTGCCGTCGCTTCTTCTGCAAGGGTATGAATGCCCCGGTGGATATTCGCATTGTACATGCTGTAATATTCTACCAGTGCGTTGATCACCGACTGAGGCTTCTGGGAAGTGGCGGCGTTATCAAAATATACCAATGGTTTGCCTTTCAGTTCCCGTTGTAACACTGGAAACTGCTTCCTCAGTTCATACACATCATATCCCACTGTAATTGCTTCCATATTAGAAATTGAAATCGAGCCGTTCAGAGATCAACTGATCTACATAATCCCTTAATGGCTCTGCTTTAATATTTTCAAGAATATCAACGGCAAAAGCATGCAGCAACAATGACTTTGCATTTTTCTCACCAATACCCCTGGTACGCAGGTAGAACAAAGCTTCTTCATCTAATTTACCGATGGTACAGCCGTGTGAACATTTCACGTCATCTGCAAATATCTCCAGTTGCGGCTTGGTATTAGCGCTGGCGAGATCTGTTAACAGCACGTTCTTATTGGATTGATAAGCGTTGGTCTTCTGCGCATCCTTGCGTACAAAGATCTTACCATTGAATACACCGGTGGATTCATCATCCATAATGCCTTTGTACAGTTCATTACTGAAGCAGTGGGGCATTACGTTGTCTACGATGGTATGGTTGTCGCAATGTGTTTTGCCATCAAGCAGGTATAAGCCATACATATGAGATTCACCATGTTCGGCTTCCATCACCATGTTTAAATTATTTCTGATGATGGCCCCGCTCAGGGAAATGGTTGTGGCATTGGTCAGCGCTTTGCCGATCTGCCTGAAATGCGTTGTACTCACCTGGCTTGCATGAGGGCCTTCATTCTGAACTTTGTAATAATTCACGATCGCATCCTGCTCTACCACGATCTCGGTGACCTGGTTAGTAAAGCTATCCTGGCTGCCCATGCAGATATAATGTTCAGCGATCTGCAGTTCGGCAGCTGCGGAAACATAGACCAGGGTTCTGGGCAATGAAAGGGTTGGGATGGATCTATTGTCGTTGATGTAGTAGATGTAAACAGGCTTGTCAACCTTTTTTCCGGGCTTCACAAAAATGAAAACACCACCATTGACAAAAGCGGTATTGAGCGCGTTAATGCCATCGCTATGGTACTTCGCGCTATGTCCCAGATGAAGTTCAACCAAAGAGGCATATTCAGATGCGGCCGCCTCTTCCAATGGAAGCACTACCAAGTCATCATGGGCTGCAGATACTGAACGGAAGAAACCATTCACGAAAAATAATTCGATCGCATTTTCTTTACCTGGAAGACGATATGCTTCGAGGTCAGCCGGAGTTGGTTCTACTGTGGCAGTTCCAAATTCAAATGGTTTTTGAAAAAGGCTATTGATTCGGGTATATTTCCACTCCTCGTGTTTTACGGTAGGCACGCCGTATTTCCTGAACGCTTCCATTGCGTTGTTTCGGAAATTACCAAGACTGCCGGAAGGGTGGAATTTATTTGAAAAATATTGTATTGCGTCGGTCATAATTATACTCCTTCAGTTACTGGAAATTCGTTCTTGATAAAATCATATCCTTTGGCTTCCAGTTCTTTCGCCAGTTCTTTGGTTCCGGATTTAACGATGCGGCCATTATACAGAACGTGTACAAAATCAGGTACGATGTAATCCAGTAACCTTTGATAGTGAGTTACTAAAAGGAAGGCATTGTCTTTATTCCGGTATTCGTTTACGCCATTGGCAACAATGCGAAGGGCATCGATATCCAGTCCGGAATCGGTTTCATCGAGAATGGCCAGTCTGGGTTCCAGCATAGCCATTTGAAAAATTTCATTACGTTTTTTTTCACCGCCTGAGAAACCTTCATTGAGTGAACGACTGAGTAAAGATTGATCGATGTTCACCAACTTCATCTTTTCTTTCATGATCTTTAGAAATGAAACGGCATCCAGTGGCTCGAGGCCGCGATATTTCCTGGTTTCATTCACTGCAGTCTTAATAAAGTTGGTTGTACTTACACCGGGTATCTCAACAGGATATTGAAACGCAAGGAACACACCTTCACGTGCCCGGTCTTCAGGTGACATCTCCAACAGGTCTTTCCCCATAAAATCAACAGTTCCGCTGGTTACTTCGTATTGCGTTCTGCCGGCCAGCACGGAGGCTAGTGTACTTTTTCCGGAACCATTAGGTCCCATAATGGCGTGTACTTCGCCTGGTTTAATCTCGAGGTTAATACCCCTTAGGATCTGCTTTTCGTCTATAGATGCCTGTAAGTCCGTGATCTTTAACATAATGTCTTTCAATTCAAGTAAAAAAATAATGAGTCAATTAGCCAATTAGTCAATCAGCCAATTGTTTATCCTACGCTTCCTTCCAGCGATATGGCCAGAAGTTTTTGTGCCTCTACGGCAAATTCCATGGGAAGTTGGTTCATGACTTCTTTTGCAAATCC
>JANMHK010000375.1:0-25011 GCA_031375135.1 Sphingobacteriales bacterium
ATATTTATCGCCCCTGGATACATGACCATATTTCATGACCCTAAGCGGCTTAAATGATGATAACACGAATGCAGGGTAAAGTCCTGCCACAACTCCGATGATCATAATAAAGACAATGAACAGTCCCAGGAAAAACCAACTTGAATAATCTATGGTGAGACGATATCCAGTGTATGCCTGAATTAGGGGCTGCGCAAAAATGATCAACACGGCCGCCATAAATCCAGCTATGGACGCTACAACGATAGACTCCATGAGAAACTGCATCACCAGTTGCAGCCTGGAAGCGCCGTTCACTTTCCGCACGCCTACCTCGGTGGAACGCTTTAAAGACCTCGCGGTTGACAGGTTAATAAAATTGATACAGGCGATCAGGAGCAGTAATAGGCCAACCCCGGTAAAGATCCGGATGTATTTAATGTCGCTGCGCAGGCCCCAATCCGTTTTGAAATCAAACTTCGAATAGAGATACTGCTCACGTAACGGCTGCAACTGCATCAGGTCTTCAGTCTTATCATTATACACATGCAACTGCTTTTCAAGCTTCTTTGCCAGTTTGTTGATATCAACACCTTGCTTAGTTAGTATATAAGTATGGAAATTATTGCTTCCCCATTGGTTTGACCATTTGTCAGAGGAAAACAACTGGTTGATGGGCAGCAGTACATCGAATTGAATACTTGAATTTTCAGGAACATCCTTAGCTACTCCGGCTAACACAAAATCTGTTTCATTATTCAGCCGGAAACGCTGGCTGAGCAAAGCCGGGTCCTTTTCCCAACGATTTCCAAAATATTGTGCCGCGAGTTTCTCACTAATCACGATCTCATTGGGAGCGAGTAAGGCCGTTTTTCGATTCCCCTTAACCAGTTGAAAATCGAAAATATCAAACAGGCTGTTCTCGGTATATAAGATGCGGTTCTGTTCAAACCGCTGATTACCGCTCTTGAGCACACCGCTCCAACTACCAAAACGAACAGTATTCTGGATTTCCGGAAAATCCTTTTGTAGTGCCGGGGCTAAAGGTCCCGGTGTTACAGCCACATTAAAGAAAGATCCAGCCTGGTTCTGCTTCTCTGTGATTCTGAATATGTTTGCTTTCCGGAGATGGAAAGAGTCAAAACTCAATTCATTCCAGATATACAAACTGATCACGAGGCAACAAGCCATACTCAGTCCCAGGCCTGCAATATTGATCATTGAGAATACCCTGTTCTTCCAGATATTTCTGACAGCGATTTTGATATTGAAAAGGATCATTTTTCTTTATTCAGTCCTGAGACTTTTTACAGGGTTTGACAATGCTGCTTTAATGGCCTGGAAACTGACGGTGAGAAAAGTGATCAGGAGTGCACCCAAGATGGCCGCAGCAAAGATCCACCAGTTAATCTCCGTGCGATAATCATATTTCGAAAGCCATTGACTCATTCCGTACCATGCAAGAGGCGCCGCTACCACGCAGGCAATGCCCACCAGCAAGAGAAAGTTCGTGGAAAGGAGTGTCCATAGATTATATACGGTTGCGCCGAGTACTTTCCTGATACCGATCTCTTTTGTGCGTTGTTCAGCAACAAATGAAGCGAGACCGAATAAACCGAGACAGGATATCAATACCGCCAGGATGGCAAAAACACTGGCCAGCTTTCCAATTCTTTCTTCGTCGCCAAATTTCCTCGCGAATTGTTCGTCAACAAAATTGAACGATAGTGCTGATGCGGGATCGATCTTATTAAACACCGCTTCGATTTTTGCCACGGCCTCTCCTGCGGGCAGCGTTGGATTCACTTTAATGATCATTACATTCTGCTGATCCATATCGATATGAAACATAGAAGCCCGCACAGGTTTATAAGGCGACTCAACAAGCATATCATAAACTACTCCGATCACTGTGAAGCTCCGCTCATTCCATTTAATTGTCTTTCCCACCGGATCTTTGAAGCCAATAAATTTAACGGCAGATTCATTTAAAATAAATGCTAGCGAGTCTGTCGCAAAATCCCTTGAAAAGTCCCGGCCCTCCTTGATCTTCCAACCAATCACTTTTCCGAATTCGTAGGTAACACCAGAATTTGGAAAATCAACGCCGAGGCTGGGATCCTTGCCTTCCCAATCGAATCCACCATTGGAATTATATACATCTGTAGTAGGACTGGTGGATTCTGCCATGTCCACAATAAGGTTGCTGCTCTTTAACTCATTTCTGAGTACATCGAACTTACTGTGCAATACTTCGTTGGAATTGATGGTGATCAGGCTGCTTTTATTGTAACCGATCGGCCTGTTCTTGGCATACTCTATCTGCCGGTAAACAACGATAGTTCCTATGATCAGGATAACAGATACGGAGAATTGCAACACCACCAGCACTTTCCGCGGGAGTGATGCAAACCGGCCGGCACGGAAGGTTCCCTTCAATACTTTCACGGGTTGGAACGATGAGAGATAGAGTGCCGGATAACTTCCTGCAATGATGGCCGTAAATATAATAAAAACCAATCCCCCAAGCCAGAAATAGGGATTCAGCCATAGAATACTCATCTGCTTATCTGCCACTTCATTGAAGAATGGAACCGATAACATAACAATTCCCAATGCCAATAAGTAGGCCAGCAATACCACCAGAAATGATTCACTGAAAAACTGAACGATCAGTTGCCAGCGTGCGGAGCCAATTGCTTTTCTCACCCCCACTTCCCGCGCCCTCTTTTCTGATCTGGCCGTGCTCAAGTTCATAAAATTGATACAGGCCAGCAATAAAACAAAAAGACCTATGATGCCAAACAACCAGACATATTGAATGCGGCCGCCTACATTCACGCCACCTTCAAATTCAGCCCGCAAATGCCAGTCCTTCATCGGATGCAGGAACATGATGGGATTGTACCTTCTGTCGTCAACACTCATTTTATCATACTTCACATGCCAGATCTTCTTCGACACCTTAGCCATATCTGCATGGTCCGCCATCATTGCGTATGTCTGGCTGAAATTACTTCCCCAAGGTTCTGTCATTTCCCTGACCCACTGCTCCCTGATCACATAAAGATCCCAGGGCATGATATAGTTGAGGTCGCGGAAAGATGTATTGTATGGCAAGTCTTCATAAACACCTACCACCTTCACATCCTCCCTGTTATCCACCCTGATAATCTTATTGACGGGATCTTCTGAACCAAAAAATGCCTTTGCCACAGAAGCTGACAATAAAATGGAGTAAGGATCTTTCATGCCCGTTTCCGATCCACTAAGAAATTTTAATGAGAGCATATCAGCCACCCCGTATTCCATATAGGAACCCTGTTTCAATAACTTTTTATCGCCAACGGCCAGCGTATGCTCGAAGTTCCAGGAAGACTGAATCACATATTTAAAATCTCCACCAAATCGATTCCTGATCTCTGCAGATAATACCCCCGGATTGGAGATCTGCGTGGTTACCTTTCCATTAAAGTTTTGATGTTGCATCACCCTGGCTATCCGATCGTAGTTCTTATGGTATTTGTCGAACGATAACTCATCCCATATCCAAAGTCCGATCAGCATCGCTACGGCCATTCCAATGGCAAGGCCACCGATATTTATTGCACTATACCCTTTACTCTTAATCAGGTTCCGCCACGCAATGGTGAAATAATTCAAAATCATATAAATATTTTTATTCTGCCCGCAAACTGTTTACAGGGTTGGCAATCGCCGCCTTGATCGCCTGGAAACTGATCGTAGTCAATGCTATAAAAAAAGCAATACCTCCGGCCACGATATATACCCACCAAGCAATATGGATTCGGAAGGCAAAACTCATTAACCAGGTATGCATCGCCCACCACGAAACCGGGAAGGCGATCAACGCCGAAATCAGGATCAGCTTCATGAAATCAGCTGAAAGCATTTCCACGATACTGGTAACTGATGCCCCAAGAACTTTGCGAATGCCGATCTCCTTCACCCGTTGCTCAGCTGCATAAGTGGCCAGGCCGAACAATCCGAGGCAAGCCACCAGTATCGCCAGAATCGAAAAGGCCATAGAAATCTTCCCCATTCTTTGTTCAGACCGATACATGTTATCGAATGCATCATCAAGGAATCTATAACTGAAGGGCATGCCAGGCGCCATTTTCTTCCAGGCCAATTCCACACTCTTCATCAACCCACTAATATTCTTTGCATTCACTTTAAAGATGGCTGCGCCATCACTTTCACCAAGTCGAAAACAAAGCGGGCCAACAGTTTGCCGAAGCGACTCATAATGAAAGTTCCTTACTACACCGATGATATGCAGGGGATACAATTGTCTGTTATCGTCTGAGGCATATAGGTTTTGCCCAACAGGATGTTCATACCCAAGTAATTTTGCCGTTGTTTCATTGATGATCACTCCCGTTGAGTCTGTTCCAAACTCTTTTGAAAAACTTCTTCCTTCGATGATTTCCATTCCCAAGGTCTTCAGGTAATCGCAGTCAATGTACCAGGTTTGCATATTCAACCCATTCGCCATATCCATCACGGCGCTCTTTGAATAGGTATTATCACTACGGGAAGATTCTGAAACGGGAAGAAATGAACTGAGTGTGCCACTAAGCACACCTGATTGTTTAACCATTTCTTCTTTAAATGCGTTTACATTCGACCCCAAAACAAAAGTGTTGTCGATGACCAGCACTTGATCTTTATTGAACCCTAGCTTTCTATTCTGGATATAACTCAACTGGTTGTATACCACAATCGTTGCTATGATGAGAAAAATGGTGGCCGCGAATTGTATCACCACCAAGGTACTTCTGAATGAGCTTTTCCGGAATCCTGAAGCGAGCTTTCCCTTCAATACTGTGATGGGCTGAAAAGACGATAAATAAAATGCGGGATAACTCCCGGCGATCAAGCCTACAAACAAGGGGATCAGGATTAAAAATGGAAGAAATCCCGGTTGGAAAAGGCTTTGCATCGTTAGTGATTTACTTGCCAGATCATTGAAAAACGGCAACGTAAATAACGTCAGGATCAATGCAATCAGAAGGGATAAGAAAGACACCATGGTAGATTCAGTAAGAAACTGACCGATCAGATTTTTCTTCTCAGTGCCTAATACTTTTCGGATACCTACTTCTTTTGCCCGGTTTGCCGACCTGGCTGTAGACAGGTTCATGAAATTGATACAGGCGATCAATAGAATAAAGAATGCGACAGCCGAGAAAATATAGATATTCTGCGCGCTGCCATTTACGCCAAGTTCCGGGAACCGATCAGATTTCAAATGGATATCGGTGAGCGGCATCAAATGGTATTTCAGGTAATTCCCAGCATTTTCAAACTCCTCCATGGATTTGATCTGCATGAATTGCTTGGCCTGTGGTAACACATTCCTCACCAGGAAATCCTTGAATATCCGATCGAAGGCAGAAGCCTGCGCAGTTTTAGTTAACAGGATGTACGTGTGAAAATTATGGCTGAGATAGTTGCCAAACTCGTATTTCACATTATCCATCGAGAGTAGAAAATCAAACTTGAAATGGGAATTCCGGGGCATATCTTTCATTACGCCTGTTACCTTGTAGATCTCTTTTTCACTGGTTTCAACCGTCCGCCCCACAGCATCGGTTGTACCAAAATATTTCAAGGCTGCTGATTCGGAGATCACGGCTGTATTAGGATCGTTCAACGCTGTTCTTGCATTTCCGGAAAGAAGCGGAAAACTAAACACATCAAAAAAAGTAGAGTCTACAAAAGCAAGGCTGACCTCATTGATGTAGTTGTCTCCTTTCTTCATCAGCCTTCCCCCAGAAGACGCATAAATCCTTGCGTATTGCTCCACTTCTGGATAATCCCTCTTTAACGTAGGTCCCATAGGGTCTGAGGACACAGCAATTTTCATATCGGTTCCACCGAACTTGATGTCAGAGTCTACGCGGAAGATCCGATCTGCTTTTTCATGAAACCGATCGTAACTCAGTTCATCCCATACATATAACAAAATGAGCAGGCAAGTAGCGAGGCCAACTGCAAGCCCAATGATGTTGATGGCAGAGTAACCCTTGTTTTTCCAGAGATTGCGCAAAGCAATTTTCAGGTAATTTTTAAGCATACCGTTGTTTTACTACGTCCGATCCTTATACTAACTAATTAAAACATTCTCCGTAACCGTTTGTCCATCCAGCATCCTGACAATACGGTGGCTGTAGCGGGCATCATGTTCAGAGTGGGTAACCATGATGATGGTGGTACCCTGTTCATTAAGGTCGGTCAGCAGCTGCATCACTTCATTACCGTTAGAAGAATCAAGATTTCCCGTAGGCTCATCGGCCAGGATCAATTTTGGATTATTCACAACGGCCCTTGCTACGGCTACCCGTTGCTGTTGGCCACCAGAAAGCTGCTGAGGATAGTGGTTTCGCCTGTGCATGATCTGCATTTTCTCAAGTACGGCTTCAACTTTTGATTTTCGCTCCGCACCTTTCACCCCCGTATAGATCAGTGGAAGTTCAACGTTCTCAAAAACCGTGAGTTCGTCAATGAGGTTAAAACTTTGAAACACAAAACCGATATTGTGCTTTCGCAGATCGGCGCGCTGACGTTCATTGAAATGAGCCACTTCAGTGCCATTGAATACAAAACTTCCTGAATCCGGGTCATCCAGTAATCCAAGGATATTCAGCAATGTTGATTTACCGCAACCTGATGGCCCCATCACAGCCACAAACTCACCTTCCCTAACTTCCATGGAAAGCTTGTTCAGGGCCACTGTTTCCACTTCATCTGTTCTGTAAATTTTCTCGAGGTCTTTGATCTTAATCATATAAATATTAATAGTGTGATTATGAAATGGTGCTTAGATCAGATGCGAAAAAGGGTCTCAAAAAGCGGTCGAATAGTAGCTGGTTTTTTTTGCGCTTTTGCAGGTGAAGTTTTTCCCTTACTCCTGCCACTAACTGGTTTCCTATCATCTATATCCGCGCTGACAAAAGCCACTGCGAAAATCACAATGATTGCAGCCCTACATGCTTTTTTAATCAGTATAATACTCATCTTACTTATTTTTTAATACCAACTCCTGGACGTTTCCGTAATTCTCATAACTCGATGTGATCACTTTGTCACCTGCTTTCAAACCCTGCAGCACTTCATAGTAATCAGGATTCTGGCCGCCTAACTGGATCTCGGTTTTATAGGCCATTTTTCCATTTTCACTTACCTTGAAGATCCAGTTACCGCCGGTCTGTTGATAAAATCCACCCCTCGGTAACAACAAAGCCTGCTTTTCATCACTCAAAGAAACCCGCACCTGAAATGTCTGTCCGCGCCGGATACCCTGAGGCAGTTCGCCTGCAAATTCCATGTCTACCTGAAATTTCCCGTTTGTTACTTGCGTAAATACCTTTCTGATCTTTAGTTTATAATCCTTCCCTGCAAAGCTGAATTGCCCCATGAGCCCGGTGTAAATCCTTGAAATATAATGTTCGTCTATATCTGCTCTTATTTTAAATCCACTGGTAGCATCTACCTGCCCAAGCCTTTCACCCTTATTCTTGTTTTGGCCGATCTCGGCATCAAGCGACGTCAGTTGCCCGTCGATCGGAGCCCTCACGATCAAATCGCCCACTTTACGACGCATTACATCAAGGGCGTTCTGGGTTCTGCCGTACGACTGCCGCGCCTGTTCCAATTCCTGTTTCACAGAAGTGGAATCTTTTTTCAGGATCTCCTCTTGCAGTTTTTTCCGTTTAACCTGGAATTCATAAGCGATTTCAGATTGCCTGAACTCTTGTGAGCCGATCACTTTCTGGTCGTACAACTTCCTGTTCAGTGTATACAGACGCTCTGCTTCTTTGAAGGTATTGTCCGCATCAGCCATCTGGTTTAGCTTGGTGATGGTATTTTGCTGCGCTGCATTACGTGAAATTTGCATCTGGGTGAGCAGGTTGAACACAGATGTTTCCTGGTTCACCAGGCTCAGCTCAAGATCCGTGTTGGAAAGACGAAGCAGAGGCTGCCCGGCTTTTACCAGGGCTCCGTCTTCCACAAACTTCTCTTCTACCCTGCCGCCTTCTGCAGCATCGAGGTAAATGGTGTTCAATGGAAGTACCACACCGTTTACCGGCGTAAACTCCTGGAAACTACCCAGCCGGATCTCACCGATCGTAAGCCTTTCTGTGTCTACATTTAATTTGCTGTTTCCGGAGGTAAAATAATAACTGCCCAGTATCAAAGCAGCCAAACCAACGGAGCCGGCAATGAGCAAGATCCTTTTCGTTGTCCAAGTCTTTTTTTCTATAACTCTGTCCACGTTTTTATTCTCTTTGGCGAATATCCTTTCAAAGCCATGCCAAGAGTTTAACATATTGATATTCAGCTATTTATTTCAATCATTCCGCATACATTGTACGCTCCCGATACAACCAGTGTTCGGTTTTGATACAGCCGTGTTATTTTTAGCGAACGATCTGAGTTATGACTATTTGAAATGGTATAATTGCAATCGAGAGCAAAAATGCTATGAACCTAAAGAATGCATCCATATTGGTGGTCGATGACGACACCGACGTTTTGACGGCTGTCAGGTTGCTGCTGAAGACTGAAGCGGCTGAGGTAGTGACGGAGAAGAATCCCGAAAATCTACGGTCCCTCCTCCAAAAAAGGTCTTTTGACCTGATCTTACTCGACATGAATTTTTCCAGTTCGATCAATACTGGCAACGAAGGAATTTATTGGCTGAACAAGATCCGGGAAATGAAATCTACTGCATCAGTGATTATGATTACTGCCTATGGAGATATTGACCTGGCCGTTAAGTCTTTGAAAGAAGGCGCTGCAGATTTTGTGGTAAAGCCCTGGCACAACGAGAGATTATTACAGACCGTAAAGGATGCCCTCCAGAAAAATCTGAAAAAATCAGAGAGTACGTCATCAACTTCCTATAGGCTCGATGGGTCCATCATTGGAAGATCCGAGGTGATGCAACAGATTTTTCATAAAACTGAAAAGATCGCCCCCACGGATGCAAACATTTTGATATTGGGAGAAAATGGAACTGGCAAGGATCTGATCGCTAAAGCGGTCCATGATCATTCCCTTCGTAAAGACAAGCCATTTGTAAAAGTGGATGTTGGCGCACTCACAGAAAGCCTGTTTGAAAGCGAGTTGTTCGGGCACAAAAAAGGTGCTTTTACTGATGCGCGGGAAGACCGCATTGGCCGGTTTGAAGCTGCTAACGGAGGCACATTGTTCCTGGACGAAATTGGAAATATCAGTTTGCAACAACAAGCAAAACTATTGACGGTTTTGCAGAACCGCACCATTGTCCGGCTTGGATCCAATGAGCCCCAGCCTATTGATATTAGACTGATCTGTGCAACCAATCTTCCGCTCTCTGAACTCGCTAATGAAAGCAGGTTCAGAAAAGATTTGATTTATCGGATTAATACGGTTGAACTCACGATGCCCCCGTTGAGAAAAAGGGAAGATGATATCCTGCTGCTGGCAAACCATTTTGCCGGCATTTACACGAGAAAATATCTGAAACCAACAATTGATTTTGATGCAAAAGCTGCTGAAAAACTGAAGTCTTATTCATTCCCTGGCAATGTAAGAGAACTGCAGTACTCCATTGAGCGCGCAGTGATCATGGCCGAGGGAAATACCTTATCCGACACAGATATTATTTTCTCGCCTTTGGAAAACGCTGTAACAAACCAGGAGGAAGATGACGACCTGAAGCTGAGCACCATTGAAAAAAACACTATCCTCCGCGTGATCGAAAAAAACCAGGGGAATATCACAAAGGCAGCTCGGGAACTGGGACTTACCCGTACCGCATTATACCGTCGTTTAAGTAAATATGATATTTAGAAAATACGAATGGAAATTAATTTTGCGTGTGGCGTTGCTCCTGGCAACACTAACTACCCTTTCGTACCTGCTCGTGAAGCAAAATTTCAGTTACCTCATCATTGTTGTTCCCATCATCATATTTCAGGTTACTGAGATCTTCAGGTTTCTTAAGAAAACACAAGATGAAGTACGGGATTTTGTAGAATCTGTCCATTACCGCGACTTCTCCCGACATTTCGATGTATCCCATGCGCCGGCAGAGATCCAACCCCTTAGAAAAGGATTTAATGAAATCAATAGTGCCATCAAAGTGATCAGCCGGGAACGCGAAACGCAATATCAATATTTGCAAAAGATCCTCGAGCTGGTGGACACTGGTATTCTTTCTTACGAAACCGGTACAGGGAATATCACCTGGATGAATGAGTCATTAAAAAAAATGCTTCAGATACCTTATCTGAAAACCCTGGAATCACTTTCAAAACGAGACGCAGATCTATATGAAGAACTGAAATCGATCCGTGCCGGCGAAAGCAAAGTGGTCAGTATATTTCGTGATAATCATTCCCTGAGGATTCTGTTGTCAGCTACTGCATTTCAAACAGAAGGTCTGGTTTATAAACTCATTGCTTTTCAAAACGTACATGAGGCCCTGGATGAAAATGAATCACAGGCCTGGAGAAAACTGCTCAGCGTGATGACCCACGAGATCATGAATTCAGTGGCCCCGATTTCTTCACTGGCAGACACTTTGAAGAACAGGCTGGCCAATGCATCCAGCGGAAATGAAAACCCTGTGAGCACCATGGAAGACCTTGAACTCGGCATTAATACCATTAAACGCAGAAGCGAAGGGTTACTGAAATTTGCAGAAACGTACAGGAACCTGAATAAAGTCAGCCAGCCCAATATCAAGCCTATACCGGTCTCGGATCTTTTTGAAAACCTGTACCGGTTAATGCAACCCACGTTTGATCAGAAAAAAATCGAAATGGATGTAGTATTGATGGATACCAATTTAATTGTGGAAGCCGATATCAATCTGATCGAGCAAGTAATGATCAATCTCATCGTTAATGCGATAGACGCAGTAAAGGAAAAAGAAAATCCCCGGATCATCCTCAGTGCCGAAAAACCTAAAGGCGAAAAAATTGAGATTCGTATCACCGATAATGGTTATGGGATGTCGGCAGAAGTTATGGAAAATATTTTTGTTCCCTTCTTCAGTACAAAGAAAACCGGAAGCGGGATCGGCCTTAGTTTATGCAAACAAATCATGATGCTTCATAAGGGCAATATCCAGGTAAAATCTATTGAAGGCGAAGGCTCGGTATTTACCTTGCAATTTCCTTAACCAAAAAGGTAATATTAATTTCATGTTAAGTTAACATAGATGAAGTTAATTGTCTTGGATGTCGCCAAAAATCAAGCTCCTGTTTCTACTCCTGCTGACTGTGTCATGCTCGCAAGGTGTTCGAACCCTTAAGATTAAGGGCTCTGATACAGAAGTAAACCTGGTCACAGAATTAGCGGAAGTTTTTCATAAGACTGACAACACTTGCTATTTGTCAATTTCCGGAGGGGGCTCTGGGTTAGGCATTGCATCATTGCTTAATGGACAGGCAGATATTGCCAATTCTTCCCGGGAATTGAATCCGGAAGAAATAGAGCTATTCCGGACACGAAATATAGAGATTGACACCTTTGTATTCGCAGAGGATGCCATTGCATTTATTGTCTCCCCTTTATTAAATCTGGACACCATTTCAACAGAAGACTTAGCCAGCGTACTTGCAGGAAACATAAAAAACTGGAGCGGGTTGACGGGAGATAAAATAAACATCAATATTTATGGCCGTCAAAGCAACTCAGGTACTTATGATTTCGTAAAGCAAAAATTAGGCATTCAATTCAGCAGGTCTGCAAAAGAAATGAATGGGAATGCCCAGATCATTGAAGCAATCAAAACCGATCCTTCAGGCATTGGTTATGTTGGAGCCGGATATGTTATAAACTCGAGAAATGGGCAAGCTGCAAATATTAAAGTGCTGGGTGTAAGACATGATAGAAATGGCAGGGCATATTCACCGCTGGATTCAAACGCCGTATTCAATCACGAATATTTCTTTAGAAGGCATCTGTTTCAGTTCATTAGAAAAAAATCCTCTCCGGTCGCCTCGCCTTTCATAGCATTCGAGAAAAGTCGATTAGGGGCAAGTATTATCAGAAAAGCAGGGTATTATCCGGTTAAGAAATTTTAAAATATGAGCATTAAAATCAGAGAAAATATAGATCATTTTTTTACTCACCTCTTTAAGGTGACAGGCTTACTAACGCTGTTACTGCTTGGAGGAATTTTTTTCATGCTGTTGTATAACTGCATTTCATTTTTTCTGAACTCAGCACCTATTGACTTCTTTAGTGGCTTCCTTTGGAATCCTGGATCGAAAGGTAATTACGGGATACTCCCACTCGTTGCAAGCACTATTCTAGTGACTTTGGGTTCCATGCTGATCGCAGTACCTCTTGGAATATTTACCGCAGCATATATGTCGGAATTCGCGAACCCCCGATTACAAAAGCTACTAAAACCAGTTGTTGAAATGCTTGCAGCGATTCCTTCAGTTGCCATTGGCTTTCTGGGCATAGTGATCATCGGCCCGGGGATTGCAAAAATATTTGGCATACAAAATGGATTGAACGCGTTAAACGGAAGTATACTTCTGGCCATTATGTCACTTCCAACGATTATTACCGTAGCAGAAGACGCTATTCATGCTATACCGAAGTCGTACAAAGAAGCTTCATTAGGCCTTGGAGCCGATAAATGGGAGACGCTTTTCCGGGTTACCCTTCCCGCGGCATTGCCCGGACTGATTGCCGCCGTAATGCTCGGCTTGGGTCGCGCGATAGGCGAAACCATGACCGTGTTAATGGCAACGGGAAACTCCCTTGCTTTTCCAAACGGATATCTGGATTCCATAAGGACAATTACCGCTACCATTGCCATTGAGATGGGGGAAGTACCCTACCAGACTACACACTATTATGCCCTATTTGCGATTGCTACAGTTCTTTTCATCTTCACGCTGGCAATAAATCTCACAGGTGAAGCCATTGCTAAACACTACAGAAAATTTGAGGCATGAATAAGCAAAAGAGACATATTGGCGGCTGGATACTTTTACTCGGATCCACCATTATGATCTGCAGTTTCCTATTCACCATTATCTATCATCTGTTCAGCCTGGGTCTTCCCGTTCTCAGTTGGGAATTCATACTTGGTAATCCTAAAGAAGGAATGACTCAAGGCGGGATATTTCCAGCAATCGTTGGAACAGTTTTTATAACCATTATCTCTACCATATTTTCAGTACCATTTGGAATATGCTGCGCAATTTATCTAAACGAATACGCCAGCAAATCCACGTTAACGGGAATAATCAGGGCCTCGATTCGAAATCTATCTGGAATTCCATCAATTATTTATGGACTTTTTGGTCTTGCCCTCTTTGTTCAGGCACTAAGACTTGGAACTTCTGTCCTTTCTGCGGGCCTTACCCTGGGACTTCTATCGCTTCCCTATATCATCACTACTGCAGAAGAAGCCCTGAAAAGGGTTCCGAACTCAACACGGGAAGCGGCGCTCGGTATAGGTGCAACAAAGTTCGAATCGATAAGGGATTTTGTCATTCCGCAGGCTTTGCCAGGCATAATAACAGGAATAGTGCTGACTATAGCGAGGGTGGCAGGGGAAACAGCACCTATATTATTTACAGGCGTGGCGTTTTACATAACTGGCATTCCCGGATCTATAACCCAGGAATTTATGGCCCTTCCCTATCATCTTTATATGTTGTCAACTCAACACCAGTCTATTGAAACAGTGAGGCCACTTGCATATGGAACAGTTACTGTTCTCATACTGATCATATTAATCATGAACATGCTGGCATTCTATATTCGCTATAAATTCAGGGAAAATGAATAATAAACTTCAGGCTGAGAAATTGAATCTATACTTTGGAAACAGGCATACCCTGAAAGACGTCAGTATCACCGTTCCTGAAAAAAAAATCGTTGCATTGATCGGTCCCTCTGGATGCGGAAAAACAACCCTCCTCAGAACTTTCAACAGGATGCATGATCTGGTTCATGGTGTAAAAATAACCGGACAAGTAAAACTTGAGGATCTGGACATATACACAAATACGATTCCTGTAACCCAGATCCGGAGGCGTATAGGCATGGTATTTCAAAAACCAAATCCCTTTCCTAAATCCATTTTCGACAATATCGCATATGGCTTAAAGCTAAATAAAACTCCTGCCGGGAAGATAGAAGAAATTGTAGAACAATCTCTAAGGGAAAGTGCACTTTGGGAAGAAGTGAAGAACGATTTGAAAAAACCCGCCAACCGATTATCCGGAGGTCAACAACAACGACTTTGCATAGCGCGGACGATTGCCGTAAAACCAGAAGTAATTCTAATGGATGAGCCATGTTCAGCACTCGATCCAATTAGTACTGCAAAAGTTGAAGAGCTGATGCTGGAAATGAAAAAGAAATACACCATTGTTGTGGTGACGCACAATATGCAGCAGGCTCATAGAATCTCAGACGAAATCGCATTCATGTATATGGGAGAACTGGTCGAGTATGGATCAAATGCCAAGATTTTCAATTCCGCGGAGATGCAGATGACAAAAAATTATGTATCAGGACATTTCGGATAATTCTGCTACTTCATTTGAAGCTGACCGAATAGCTGCTGATAATTAGGGTTTCCCGGGTCGATCCTTTTCAGAACAGCAGTTGGGACCATTGCTTTACCTGGCTGTTGTTGCTGCAGATACATCACTGCGAGGGCGTAATTCAATGCTGCATCTTCAGGCGCAATAGCAAGTCCTTTTAATAATAATTTTTCGGCTGCCGGTATGTTTCCATTTTGCTGTTGCAGCAACCCGTAGTTATAAAAGATCCTTGGATCATCGACACCCATATCAACGGCTCTTGCGAAACTCGACATCGCTTTTGGTATGTCTTTCATTTCTACATACAACAAGGCCAGATTGTAATGCACGCGCGGATTTGACCCATCGGCAATACGCGCATCCTCCAATACTTTAAGGGCTTCCGCATTTCGGCCCTGTGCATTGTATAGTGCAGACAAATTGAAACGCACGTAATTCATCAGGCTGTCTTTTTTCAAGCCCCGCTTATAAAACTTTTCAGCATTTATCTGATCGTTCAACCTGTAATAAAAATCGCCGATGAGTATGTTGCCAACCGAAAAGTCGGCCTGGTACATCACATACTGCGCCACTTCTTTTCTGGCTTCTGAAAACGCATTGCGTTGGTCTGCCGGGATCTGTTCGATCGGTAATTGTAACAATACGTCTGCTGCTGCGATCCTGACCGCCCTCACTTTATCGCTGAACAAAACGGCAACAGCATCTTTCCATTGATCGAAAGGGAACGATGGCAGAGCGCGGACTGACCGGTATCTAACCTGGGGATCTTTATCGGAAAGCGCCTGAAGCAATGCATTGAGGGAATTCGGGGTTGGAATATTCTTGAGGTAATCTGCTGCTGTTGCTTTTATGATGGCGGGTATTGATGTATCAGACATCAGTTTAAGCAGATGTTGTTCGGAAGATTGGTCGGACTTGCTGCCTGGAACCAGGTCATCCGAAAAATGATATTTCCGTTCCGGGCCAAACCATTTCACAACGGCATCAGCCGCCCATTTCGCCTTCTTATCCGTATGGCAGGTATTGCACGCATTCGGGGTTCCATACTTTACACTAAGATCCGGCCTTGGCACCCTCAGACTATGGTCGTGCCTGAAATCAACGCCCATATAGAACTTGCCGGGCATATGGCAACTCACACAATTGACCTGTTCTACAGGCAGATTATGACGGGTATGTTCAAACGATTCATATTTTTTTTCATGGCACTGAAGGCAGACCAGCGTTTTAGGAACAACGAGTTTACCAGAATGCGGGTTATGACAATTGCTGCATTTCACACCGCGATTAAACATCTTACTCTGCAAAAATGAGGTATATATATAGTCTTCATCATCCACCTGTCCGTCTGCATGGAAGAACTCGTTGGTTGGGATCTCAGGGATCAGGTTGTCCATCAGCTCGGTTGTATTAACAGGGCTTGCATTAATATCAGCTTTTCTTGCATGGCAGGGCGCACAGCTGTTGACCTGAACTACATTAGGACTGTCTACTTGCTGCAGGTAAGCTTGTGCGATCCTGGCGCCGTTTTTATAATCATCAGAACCAACAAAATCGATATGTTTTTTGCCGGCACCGTGGCAGCTTTCGCAGCTGACGTTGATCACGTCGTAAGTTGTATGAAAACTGTCAGCTTCAACATTAAAATTCTTTTGAAGGTTGGTGGAGTGGCAGGAAGCACACATGGTGTTCCAGTTTTGTGCCCCTCGGGACCAGTGCAGCCAGTCGCGGTGATCGATCTTCTGTCCGCCGTACTGGTGAAACCATTTCTTTTTGTTGACATCCCAACTCACCCGTGGCACCTGCATTCTGCCGCCCGGGAAAGCAACGAGGTACTGCTGTAAAGGCTTGTATCCAAATGTATACAACACCTCAAAATCCTGGGTTTTACCATCGGGCCCTTCTGTATTGATGAAGTATTTTCCATCGCGCTTGAAAAATCGGGAACTGACTCCGTCGGCGGTATATGTCCTATCGCTAAAATCGCCAAGCACGGTAGAATCATTGGCAGGCATCATGGCTTTGTAATGATCCGACTGTTGCCATAGGGCGTACTCTTTCGTGTGGCACGACTGGCATTTTTGGTCACCAACGAACTTGTTCTCAGTATTAGCCTGCAGATCTGTTTGCTTATCCTGCGGTTTACAGTATTCCAGGAAAAGAACAGCTGCCACCAGCAGGAAACAAATAGCGAAAGCTGTAAAATAGGAGCCTGTTTTTCTCATGTTGGAGCATGGAAATTACGAAGCTTTTTTGAGCCTGCCTTAATTCTTGAGTTCAGGTGAATTAAATGTATCCCCCTGCCGGATATCTCCTGTCTGATATCCCTTTTTAAACCAGAACATACGCTGGGCCGAACTCCCATGAGTGAAGGCATCGGGAACCACCTGGCCAGTGGATTGTTTCTGAAGCCTGTCGTCTCCTATGGCATTGGCAGCACTTAACGCTTCTTCGATATCGCCTTCCTCCAGAATATTGTTTCGCTGGGTATGATTGGCCCATACACCTGCATAAAAATCAGCTTGCAATTCCATCATGACAGACAGCCTGTTGCCTTCACGCTCATTGCCCTGTTGCCGCATGCGCGCGACCTTCTCTGCAGTACCCATCAGATTTTGAATATGATGCCCTACTTCATGGGCTACTACATAGGCCATAGGGAAATCTCCCTCTACCTTGAAACGGTTCTGCATTTCTTCGTAAAAAGCCAGATCGATATATAGTTTGCTGTCGGCCGGACAATAAAAAGGCCCTGAGGCTGAACTGGCATTTCCGCAGGACGATTGCACAGCATCACGGAATAAGACCAGTGTAGGCTCCCGATATTGGCTGCCATTGTCTGCAAAGATTTTGTTCCATACATCCTCTGTTTCAGCCAACACTACTTTCACAAATTTTGCCCTCTGTTCATCGGCAGCCTGGTCCTCTGCGCTAAGTGTTGTAGCTGGTGCGCCGGGCTGAATACCGACTTGTGTTGGGTCGATACTATTTCCGGTAAGAAGGGCATAAAGCAGGTAAACGATCAAACCACCAATGCCCCCGCCAACGGCTAAACCACGGCCCGACATTCCCCTGCGGTCGTCCACATTTGCACTTTCCCTTCTTCCTATCCATTTCATAGTATTTCATTTAGAGCGGAACCGCCAAGCAGTCCTTCGGTAATAAGCATAAAATGAATGCCAACAAGGCGGCACAGGTGAAACTCAGAAGCATTTGGCATTATAGGGTCAACAAATGGCAAAGATAAAACGACGTAACATTTACAAATTCCACTTCCACCCTTGACCGTGAACAATGTGTTCTGTAAGATCGGTTGAGCCTGCTAAAACAGGAATTATCAGTTCTAAGATTCAGTGGTTGCAGCCTGCCAGATAAACCAGAGGTTTAAACCCAGATATATAATCAACAAGACGGATCCTATCCGATTATCAAAACGCACCGACCTCGGGATCTGGTTTTGTTTGATCAGCCTCAGGGAATAGGCATTGGCCGCGATCACCAACAAGATAAATAACAGGGTGATACTGTGCAGGGTATCTGCCAGCGTAAAAGTTGAGGAGTCTGGCAGGGTGGAATCAACAATATACTTGTTTCCCATTACTGCAAACAGAGAACCTACACTGAGTCCGAACCGGGAATCCATGCTATCGGCGTGAATGTAGAAGCACACATAGGAAATCAGGAACGCCAGATACATACCCATAAACATTTTCAGGAATAATCCGCCTGCGTCCCTGGTAATAGACAGGCGAACCCGAAACACACTGTACTCAGATTCCTGCTTCAGTGCCTCTTCATTCCCAAATGCAGTTTGATATGTCCTTTTGCTCGTGGAGATAAGACAGCTGTCGATGTTCCATCCCCGGAGGGTATAGCGGGGATCAAAAGATTGCCCGGCGGTATCCGGCACAAACACCATAGATGAGGCGTCAAATTGGGAGTTTTCCAGGATGATTCTGAGCTTTTGGTGGTCGAAAGGGAAATTAGCAATAGTCCATGAATCTTTCAACACACACTGCAACTTCATTTGCAGAACGATCTTATTATCTGAGGTATCAATGGTAAAAAATGCCTTATCCACAGATTTCGCATTGGATACTTCGAGGTTGTTGACAAAATCGAGTTTGGGATTTTTGTATTTCAGCCATAACCAGAAAGTGGTGGAAAACTCTTTTTGCTTAAAATCGATATCATGGATACTGGTGATGTAGATGCCTACTTTCACGGTGTCCTTTTCTTGTTGCTGGGCTTTGGATGATAAGCAACTACAGATCAATACAAAACTAAATAAGAGACGATTTCTCATGGCTTGGTTTTGGGGGTTGACTTCTTTGCGATTGTCGGGCGGGCATGCATTTACTTTCAAAATAAGTGCCAAACCTGCCTAATCATGAAAATAGGTGTTTACATTGGGCAAATACCTAAAAAAACTTATCTTCCTGCATGCCTTCTTCCCGTCGCCTTGCAGCCATCATGTTTACTGATATCGTTGGCTATACTGCCATGATGGGTGAAGATGAACAAAAGCATTTGAGGTCATCAAACAGAATCGAAAGCTCCAAAAACCATTGATTGAGGAATTTGGCGGCGTTTGGGTTAAAGAACTGGGCGATGGCGTATTAGCAACCTTTGATATAAAATTCATTGATCGGTATTTCCTGCACTTTCAAAAACAGGTATACGTTGACTTGGTTTAGGATAGCCAGGCTTAAAATATGATAGCTTGTTCTCTATAATTTTGCAACCTGTTGAGATCTCCAATTCATCAGCTACGTCTGAAATGATCTTTCTTAGGAATACTGGTTCAGTTTGCACCCTGGCATTTATCAGGATTACAACCCTGTCTCTTTTTACGCGTTTATAATGTTGTTTTATCTTCGGTTGCTTTATTGCTGTATAGCTGATTTTTCGCTGTTGTTTCCCATCATTTAAAAGAAATTTTAAATGACCTATTGAATATCCATTATCGGTTATTCTTTTATAAACTTTTTCCACGAAAATCAACCCAGTTTCTACGGCATCAAGGTCGCTGGTCAAAATGCCTATTTCCACATCCAACCAAGCCATTTCTGCTTCTCCTGCTCCATATCTTTCATAATCGATTTCAAGAGACTTTTTAAGAGCCGGTGTACTGAAGTGATCAATTATTGTTTGAGTCCAAGTTGCAACACTCTCCTGGTCCAAAGAATTTTGATACAAAATTTTTCTATGACCGAAATATTGTTCAATCAATTTTTTAGCCCTTTTTAACTCTCGAGTCTTTAGTAGATCGATTTTATTAACGACAAGTATATCCGCTTCTTGTAATTGCTTTTCATATATGTAATTTATGTTCTCATGAAATATCTTTTCATCTCCCATCAACCAATAAAGCAAAAGCTCAACATCAGCAAATATGGACAATACAATTTCCATCTTGCTGTCAGCGTAAAGCAATGGGTTTACCACGGTAGCTATTAAATCTGTACATGAGCCCACAGATTCAGCAAAAATCGCATCAGGCATACCATCTATTTTCAGCGCCTCAATAGTTCTATTTAGATCAGGTAAATTGCAGCAAAAGCAACCACCAGATACCTCCTCGACCGAAATATGATGCAATCTAAAAAAATTAGTATCTACCTGTTGGTCTCCCTGATCATTAGTAATAACGCCAACTTTCTTGCCCTGTTGACTGAGATAACTAACAGCCTGAATTATCGCTGTTGTTTTCCCACTTCCCAAGAAACCACCTACTAAAAATAACTTCACGAGCTAATTACTTAATTGATTTTTAATGATAACAAATTCCCCTTTTTTATCATAGTAACATCTGTCAGTTCAATAATACAAGTTGTTCCTTTCTGTGTAAGTTTACTGGGACTTACTTTCTTATTAATGAGAACCGTAGCATTATTTGCCTTATGAAGGTTATCAAGCGTTACAGTTATAGTCTTTAAGCTCAACTGACCATTTTTTACAATAATCCGTGATGTGAACTCCTCCTCCTTTCTTTGCTGGCTATAAGTGCCCCAGCCTTCTGCACCGGTAAAGGGTGCTTTAAAGTTTTCGGGATTAATTTTTGGGTCAAAGCCAATTTTACCTTTAGGACCATGATAAGTGAATCCGCAAACGTTAATGAATGTTCCGTAACTTGACATTGCTCTCGCATAGTGATCACTGCACTCAATTTCATTAAATGGATTTCTTTTATAGGCATGGTATCGATCATGAATACTTCTGGTAAGTATTAGGGACTCTTCAACCATACCTTCAGCCATCATGTGGGCTGCGACCTGGTGTTCAAAACCACTCATACATTCACTAAAATAACCTATTTGCCATGCTTTTGCCTCTCCATAAGGCTTATCATCCTTTCTAGGATTCGTATTCATCACCATTCCACCTTCTCCTGCTAATGCATAGAACCGGCCACCGGGATGATCTTTGATATAAGGTCCTACATCAGGCATATAATTATATTTCCACAGTGCACGTAATGCACTCATTGTTTTTTCCTTGTCCAATACTCGCCCCAAGCCAACTTGCCATGCCCAAGCTTGCCCATACACCTGGTCTATATGGCAGGTGTTGTATGACCCTACACCTTTTTTACCTTCTGCAGGATCCGGTCTATGTATGAAATATTCACCGTTGTAAAGATATTTCTCCATATTTTTTCTTCCCTTTTCTACATAATTACTGCACACCGATGCAAAAGCAGTGTCATTCACTTCTTCTGCCATTGCCTGGCCCGCACGAACCCCAGCAATACACAGCCCCACAAGCCACGCAATTTCACCACTCCATAAAGCATCTAAGGTATTCTCCATCGGAGTATCCAACATGCCGTCTTCATTTTTATCCTGCTGCATAACAAATACTACAGCTTTTTTTATTTTAGGCCAGTTATTCCTAAGTATTGCCCCGTTCTTTGACATTAAATATTCCCTATAAATGCGCAATAATGTACCTGCCTGGCCATCAATGGAAGGTCCTGTTTTCTCTCCCCGAATTTGAATCATTCCTGTTTTTTCATCGTAACCAATACCCAAATCGACTCTTTCCCTCGTATCCCTTTCGAGTTCCGGGAAAATCCTCGACATTGCCTGCGCATATTGATAGACATGGGTGCAAGTACCATGACAACACCCTACACCCTCCCAGGCGTAAAATCTACCCGATTGGAATCTATGTGAAGTAGCGGTAGCTAATGTTGAAATATTTAGAAAAGTTCTTTCCAAAAACCACCATGGGAGTGTGCTATCATACCAGGTTTCTTTCCAAAGAAATGTTTGCTGGTGTAGAAAATTGAATTTTTTTGATATGTAATTCACAACAGCCACCGCATCAGGAAAATCTTTAGTATAAAAGTGAAGCTGAGTGCTCTCTACTGTCATACCCTGATTAGGTGGTTTATCAGGAAAAGACACGTTTGGAGTGTACCATGAAATAATAAAATCAGCCGTCGTTTCCTGCTGTGGTTTTAAGATAAATGATGTTGTTATACCAGCCACGGGCGTACTGCCAACATTGGAGATGAAATTTCTAACAGACGCCGCCGAAGTGTTTTTTTCGGACATTATATCCCTGATACAATTTGCGTTTTTATTCAGGGTAGCAAAAACCATATTGCCAAAATCTGCTGCTTTCCTAATCTCGTCATTTTTGGTTTCACATTTTAAGACAACTCCTTTATATCCTGTATTAATCGACAATTCATTGACTCTTGTAAAATCATTCTTCTGTTTTGCTGTATACTGCAAGAGATTATTCTGGAGCCAACCTATGATCTCTACTGAAATATTTTCCTTGGAAGTATTTTTTATAGAGATAGATTGAACTGTAGCTGGTAAACCACTGTTATAAGCGTCTCCGGGTATGAAAGGAGAATAAGCCTTTAAAGTAATTTTCAAAGGCAATTTTTTATCTATATAAGTTATGGTCGCTACCGGATAAGTACCTTCAAAAATGATTTCATCCCAATCATCGTGGTGTAATCTCTTTATTATTTCAGACCCTTGGTATTTAATTTTTAATGCAAAACCTTGTTGCACCGGGTTTACGTCTTCAGTGGCTGGCTCAAGGTATAATGTTCCAAAAACATTATTAATCTCCTTAACATTGAATCCCTCTAATTTTATGGGAAGTATTTTATTTACCGCACCCAAAGAATTTTGATTAAAGATATCCCAGAGCCATAGTCTTCCATCGCCTCCCAGATATAATGAGCCGCAACAAATACCGCCTACCGGCATTCCGATATAGCGTAGTTCGTTTTTCGTTTTAAGATAAATGGTAGGTTTTCCGCGTTCATACAAGGATTCCACCCATTTCCGGTCCAATTTTTTATCCGCAGGAAATGCGGGAAGCAAGAAGTCCGTCATTTTAAAAGGACCGGCAATCAGAGGAAGTTGAGAAGTCAAGAATCCACCTGAAAGTAATCCGGAGGACTTTAGAAATTTACGTCTTTTCATGGTAATATGATTAATGATATTGTTTAAAGCTGCTCTCGTTCGAAACTAATTCTGCACAATTACATCATCAGGCAAATCAAGCAGACTATTTCTGTTTTCTTCATTAGTATTTATGAGCCTTCCTTGGTGAACCGTAGCCGCTCATAGCCATATGTCATAGCCACTTCATTTATGTTGAACGCTGCTATACCAATGGCCACACTAAAAATAAAGGTGCCATGTGCTATGCGTTGTTGAAAGGGCTGCGTCCGGCACCATTCCGCATCCATGTGATGGGGAAAGAAATCACCTGTTTGACCGGCATGCAGCACAATATCTGTTTCCGTAATAGTGCGGCCAATAGTTTCCCATACCTGACCCACCTGGTAATCTTCATAATAAAGTCTCTGAAACATAATATTCTTTTACTATTTCAGGAAACGTGCGTTGCTAACATCTTTTATCGTTGGCTGTAGTGCTTTATCGTCAAACCAGTACCATACGACGCCAAAAATTTCAGGAGGCCTTTGTGGTGCGCCACTAAATTCCTTCCATGACTTGGTTGCTCTTTGATTAGGTTGGGTGTAATGAACATGATGAATCAATTTCGTTTTACCATCAGTATACCAAGATTCCCATGGATATTGATCCGACTGGTGCATGGGTGGTAAGATATAGATGACGGGCCCATCTGCCGCCAATATGTGCGGGATAACCACCCAACGGCATTGCAGGTAATAATTCTTTGCACTGGCAGATAGTGGCTCGATTAAAACTTTGCTTGCATCAAACCCCAAAATGTTTGCTGCTTCATCAATCCGGTAAACTTTAAATAGTTCTTCTAAACTTTTCGGAGTGTGCAAGTATCTGGGGTATAGGCTCTCATCTTCCAATTTATACCAATGAGCACCTGAATTCACACTTGTATTCTTTGATGGATATAAAACCCATGATTCTTTACGAATAATTCCCTTACTATCTCTATACCACCTTTCCCAAGGCGTCCAGCCTACCTCTTCTTCTGTTGGAAGGGCACTGATCATGATACTATCATTGGTATTATAGCCTATACTCCAACGGTATCTTCGATAGGGATTATTGGGTAAATGGGCCAGGGGGACTAAATACTTACTAGCATCGAAACCCATTTTACGAGCTTGTTCAAATATCCCGGCTGCACTTAAAACAGCCAGCATTTCTTTATCTATAACACCCGTATCAACATCACTGTTATTCAACGGAGGTTTTATATCCATGCTATTGCCAGGATTGGGAGCACAAAAAGTGATCATCAATATGGTTATTCTAAATAGAAGGAAGACTTTTTTATACGTCATGCTGCTCGATTTTTAGCCATGGATACACTCGCCCATCTTTGATATAAAATTTCATTCAAATGTCATGAAATTGTTGGTATACGAATCATTTGATTTTACAGACCTTGTATGTAAAAAAAGTCTATTACAGGGAACCAATTACAAACAATAGCTTTGATCACTACGAGAATCACATTTAATCAGCGCCTGCAATCATTAACTCAATCCTGTTTTCCTTTATTTCTTTTCCGTTCAGGATTAATTTTTGACCCCTTTTCCTTTGGATGACCACAGGAATGCCAAAGCTGTTTTCATATGGAGCCTGCAAATATTTCTTTGAAAGAAAGCTTTCCACGTTGATCACCCTTGTCCCATCATTTCGCATCACATTACTTATAATCTTGATGCCATTTGACGGAATAACAAAATCATTACGCAAATCAATATACAACCCTCCTAAAGCACGTTCAATTTCTGATAAACCGGTGAATACGGCAGTGCCTTCACCCCATAATGGATGTGTGCGCATAGGCCACTGTGAAACACCTTCATGATCAATATTTTCAGGACCAAGTCCATCGGGGTAGAAGCGTGGAGCAGGGGTTATTTTATTTTCTACATGCCTTCTATGATTGATTAAGATACACCCGGACTTACCAGCAGCTACACCTCTTTCCAAAA
>JANMHK010000391.1:0-2175 GCA_031375135.1 Sphingobacteriales bacterium
TGAAAAAAATACATACTTCGACTATGTATTTAAGCATAACGATTTTAATACCATACCTGAACATTCGAGGGCATTTATATTGCAGGCAGATAGTTATACCGCTTCATTTATTGCAGAGAAAAGTTCATTACTCGGTGCCAACAGCTGGACCCGTCAACAATTTTCCCACGATGACTTTGAAGTATTAAAACGGATCGCAAGAGTTTTCGAACAGGCTTACGTGCGCTTTCTTGATCTTCAAAAAGCAGAGGCGCAGGCGCGGGAAGCAGAAATAGAATTGGCATTGGAAAGAGTAAGGGCGAGATCAATGGCCATGCATAATAGTAATGAGCTTGCAGAAGTTGCGACTTTACTTTTTGAACAAGTCAAACAATTGGGAATTGAAACCTACACAAGTGGATTCAATATATGGGATACTGAGCATAAGAACCTTATTTCCTGGATGAGTAATCCCCGCGGAGTGCTCAATCCACCGTTTGAAATGCCAATTCATACTTATGATCAGCATAGGCGAATCTATGAATCATGGAAGAACACGGAGACCTTCATGGAAGATGATCTTAGTGGAGAAGCCCTGGGTAAACATTATCGATTTCTCCGGTCATTTCCACTTCTTGATGAAGCCTTTAGCAATGCTGAAAAGGCGGGAATAAAAACACCAGACAGGCAAGTGCACAACAATGCTCATTTTTCAAATGGATACTTGTTGTTCATCACTTTACAGTCATATCCGAAAGCACATGATATTTTCAAACGCTTCGCCAAAGTATTCGAACAAACTTATACCCGCTTCCTCGACCTCAAAAAAGCAGAAGCACAGGCAAGGGAAGCGCAGATAGAAGCCGCGTTAGAAAGAGTTCGTTCAAGAACAATGGCGATGCAACGAAGTGATGAATTAGGCGCCGTTGCCACGGTGTTATTTGAAGAAATGAATCGCATGGTAACTAATCTCTGGACCTGCGGATTCGTTCTCTGCGAAAAGGATCGGACGGATGATGAATGGTGGTTAAGCATGGATACCGGCTTCACCCGTGGATTTTTCCTGCCTAACGTGGGGGATCTCGCCCATGCTACACTTTATGAAGGGTGGATCAAGGGTGAGGGGTTTCGGGCGGTACAACTTGATGGTGATCTGCTGCAGGCGCATTACGACTGGCTGATGAAAATTGAAGTGTCCCGTAAGATCTTTGAAGAAATGGATGCGGCCGGACTGGCTCGCCCGACCTGGCAGAAATTGCACGCCGCTTATTTTTCGAAGGGCTACCTGGTACTGATCACCCGTGAACCTTGCGGCGAAGAAGAGATCTTTAAACGGTTCGCCCAGGTATTCGACCTTACCTATACACGTTTTCTTGACTTGAAAAATGCAGAAGCACAGGCCGAGTTGGTCAGGCAGAACTGGCTTCAGATAAAGGAAGAAAAGTTAAAAGCAGAAGCCGCACTAAGTGAATTGAAAGCCACGCAAACTCAACTGATCCAGGCGGAGAAAATGGCTTCACTCGGAGAACTCACGGCTGGCATAGCACATGAGATCCAGAACCCCCTGAATTTTGTCAATAATTTTTCAGAGGTAAGTAGTGAGTTGGTGGATGAAATGAATGAAGAACTGGAGAAAGGTGACCTCGAAGAAGTAAAGGCCATCGCTTTGGACATTAAGCAAAACCTGGAGAAAATAGGGCATCATGGCAAAAGAGCGGATTCGATTGTGAAAGGGATGCTGCAACATAGTCGGAGCAGTACAGGCGAAAAGCAACTGACCGATGTCAATAAACTCGCTGATGAATTCCTGCGCCTGGCTTATCATGGTGTTCGCGGAAAAGACAAGACTTTTAATGTTACGCTGAAGACGAACTATGATCCGTCGATCGGCTCCATCGACATTGTTTCGCAGGACATCGGCCGTGTATTGCTCAACCTGATCAATAACGCGCTCTATGCAGTTAACGAAAAGAAGAAGCAGATGGGTGACGGATATGAACCAGTGGTAACCATAAGTACAAAGAGGGTGCAGGAGTCAGGTAATTCGCCAATCCGCCAATTCGCCAATTCGATAATTGTTTCGGTTGCCGATAACGGGAATGGAATTTCTGAGGCCAACCGAAACAAAATATTCCAGCCCTTCTTTACCACCAAACCAACCGGAGAGGGTACGGGCCTTGGATTGAGTTTATGCTA
>JANMHK010000452.1:0-2779 GCA_031375135.1 Sphingobacteriales bacterium
GTTTGCTGTCAGTCTGTCACATATGGCATCAGCAAGGGTTGGTTCGTTGATATATTCATACCACTTATTTACGGGTAGCTGTGAGGTGACAATGGTAGATCCTTTCGCGAAGCGGTCTTCCAGTATTTGCAGGAGGGTTAAGCGCATATCCTGACTCAGGGGTTGCAGTCCAAAGTCGTCGAGGATCAGCAGTGGCGTTTTGGCGATCATGTTGAGCCAACGGATATAGGTTCCGTCTAGTCTGGCGGCAGCCAGGGCTTCAATAAAACGGTTCATGGAGTAATATAGGGTCCGGTGTCCAAGTAGACAGGCGTTTCTGCCCATCGCACAAGAGAAGTAACTTTTCCCGCAACCCGTGGCTCCGGTAATCAACAGGTTTTCTGATTTTTCAATGAAGGTTCCATCTGATAACGTCGCCAGCATTTCTTTGGTGATGCCCCGGCCTGGGGTACAGTTGATTTGTTCCGGTGTGGCGTTGTAACGAAGCTTGGAGAGTCGCAAAAACAGCTCGGTTCTTTGATGCACCCGGTATCCTGCTTCGGCTTCCGCCAGCAGTCCAATGATGGTATGGGGTTCCGGCTGTTGGTGAACGGGTTGGTTCATGATGGACTCATAGCGTTTAGCCATGCCGGTAAGCTTGAGTTCGTGTAACTGGTCCAGTGTACTTTGCTGATCCATGGATTTGTTTTTAAAGATTGATAAATAGATACGTTATTGATAGGCCTCCGGGCCGCGCAGGTTTGCGTGCTCCGGCAAACGGAACAAATCAGATTGATGCACCAGATCAAGCTGATCCTGGTGAGCAATAAGGATGTTTTGGATGGTTTTGTAATTAAATACCTGGCCCGTTAATGCCCGGGCGCAAGCGGCCTCAAGTCGGCTTGCGCCATACTGGTGATGAAGGCGCAGGATGCCGCGACAGGCGTTATAGGTTTGTTCAGTATAAGCCCTTGATTTTAGCACCTGGTCCATATACTGGTGAACAATAGCACCAATGATCGTAGCCTGCTCTAAAAAATATGCAGGTGTCCAACCCTGTTGCACAAAGTAATGCTGGTGACCGGCGGGCATATGCTCACCGGTGGTCGTGAAGTCATGCTTCTTATACCTGCGCGGGTGAAGAGCAATACGCTGGTGCAGGTAATAGACCTCCACGATATCGCTGTCATAAACTACATTAACCTGTTTACCGATATACTGATAGGGCACACTGTAGTGGTGATAGTTCTCTCCCAGGGTGATGTGATAGTTCTTCTGCACCTTGGCCTTCACCTGGTGTTTGATCACAAAAGTCTTCGGTGGCAGAGGCTGCAGCAGGGGTTGTTCCTGTGCGGTAAACAGCTGCATCCGGCTATGGTCTTTGAGCTGGAAGAGTTTTTGATTATGCATGGTCAGCTGTATGCCAATGGCGGCATTCAACTCGTCAAGACTATAAAAAATATGATTACGCAAGGGGGCATAGATCCGTCTGTAGGCGATCTTAACTTCATTCTCTACCGCACCCTTATCCCTGGGCTTAGCAACCCGTGTAGCCAGCAGGGTGATATTATTATGCAGGGCCCATTGCTGCAGGGCTTCAGAAAACCGGGGTTCATAGCGGCAGGATTTTGTCACCACCTGCTTCATATTATCGGTCTTAAGGCTTTGAGGAACCCCGCCAAAGTATTGCAGGCAGGCATTGAGGGCTTTAATGACCTGGGGGATCGTCGCATCTGTAAGGGCCATGGCAAAGCTATACATGCTAAAAGGTGACACACACACCAATACAGGGCAAGTGATGAGTTCACCAGTAGCCCGGTCTACATACTGCATTTTATCCCCGGCAAAATCCACCATCACCATGGCGGCCGGTGCATGCACCAGGTGCATGGTAGACAATGTTGGTCGGCTAGCTTCTTTAAGCAGAATGCAAAACTGCGTATACCTGAAGGGGTTCGTACACTCCTTACGGTATTCTTCCCATAACAACAGCCGGGTAACACCGGTACGTTTAAGTTCATTGAGAAAGTAGGGAACACGGTCATTGAACTCCAGCCTTCTTTCATCACCGGTATGATCTTTTGGTAAAGGCGGAACATATACGATAGCAGCCAGATCGGCATCGCTTAGATGCCTCAGCTCGGAAAGGGTGTAAGAACTGCTCTTTAATCTGGCGGCATATAGCGTGACCGGTTGCCGGGATATGCCCAGTTGCGCGGCAATGCTCCGAAGAGAAAATCCTTTTTCCAGCATTTGTATAAGTGCGCGGATCTGTTGCATGATGATCACTTGGTTGGCCATGCTTTTATTACAAAGCAATGACGTGAAAAAATGCCATCAACAAATCCCAGCTCCAGTGGTAAACTTTGCGCCGTAATGTCAGGCCAAACTACCACCAAGTGGTAAACTTTGACTGAAATAATCAAATCATACCAGCCGAAAACTGGTAAACTTTGGACTGAAACACTGGTAAACTATCCTCTGAAATAAGTGGTAAACTATAGGGCGTAATATCCACCTTTGGATCATTCACATCTGTAATCCCGCCCGTGACGGGTGGATCTTTAGATTCAAACTCAAATTTATTCTGATCAATTAGGGTCCGCAAAAGACTGTTAGTTTCACGGATCAGGTTGTTACGCTCATTTATTTTCCAGTACCAGCAGTTCAGTTCCCTTGCCAGGATGAAGATGATGATCAGCGAAATAATGATGACAATGGTCATGCCTGAGCCTTCGGAAGGGACTTGCAAAAGGTTGTGATACATACGTTATGTTTTATAGTTTCTTAAGATTGCGGG
>JANMHK010000491.1:0-9625 GCA_031375135.1 Sphingobacteriales bacterium
AAAGCTAAGGAACGCAGGAAAATACTGGCAGAGGTGGCGAATGGAGACATCCATATATTGATTGGCACTCATGCCCTTATCGAAAAAGATGTACAGTTTAAGAATTTGGGCATGGCGGTAGTTGATGAACAGCACCGGTTCGGGGTTGCCCAGCGCGCGAAACTTTGGGAGAAAAGTGATATTGCCCCGCATGTGTTGGTGATGACGGCAACACCCATCCCCCGGACATTGGCCATGACTGCTTATGGCGATCTTGACTATAGCGTAATGGATGAGCTTCCACCGGGAAGAATACCTATAAAAACGGTACATCGGTATGAAAAGACAAGGCACCAGGTCATGGACTTTATTAAAGATGAACTGGCTAAGGGTCGTCAGGCTTATATCATCTTCCCCCTTATTGAAGAAAGCGAAACGCTGAACTATGAGAACCTCATGAAAGGGTATGAAAATGTAAAAGCTTATTTTCCTGAACCCCGAACCTATATCAGTATGGTTCACGGGAAAATGACGGGGGCACAAAAAGAAACCAACATGAAACGGTTTGTTGACAAGGATACACAGATCATGGTCTCGACTACTGTTATTGAAGTGGGCGTAAATGTTCCTAATGCATCTGTGATGGTGATTGAAAGTGCTGAAAAATTCGGCCTGAGCCAATTACATCAGCTAAGGGGCCGCGTTGGCAGGGGTGCCGAAAAAAGCTATTGCATCCTGCTCACCGGCGACAATATATCAAAAGAGGCGCGGGAAAGGCTAGCTGTAATGTGTAGTACCAATAACGGCTTCGTAGTTGCGGAGAAAGATCTGGAGATCAGGGGTCCGGGTGATATTGAGGGAACTAGGCAAAGTGGATTGATGAACTTTAAGCTGGCTAATATTGTTGCAGATAGGGAGTTGTTGGATCTGGCTAAAAATCAAACATCGGATCTGCTTGCCGAAGATCCTGATCTGGGGCAAGAAAAGAACAGGGTTTTGAAAGAGTTTTTGGCTTTCCAGCAAGGCAAGACGGCGTGGAGTAAAATATCCTGATTGGACAAACCCAACCAGGGTATACAATTAACACATCTTATACGTTTATAAATGTATTTTTAAAGCCCGATGATCATCAGATTACGAAAATCCATAATCCCGTTCTTCCTATCGTTGGTTATTTTTATTAACTCCGGTAAAACCCAATCCTATTATCCACTTGATTTCGTGGAAAATAAGGGCCAGTGGGACGGTGCATTTAAATATCGTGCGGAAGCCGGTAACGGTGCTTTTTTCATCGATTCAAAAGGGTACACGATCCTCCAACATCATCCGGAGGATTTTAAAAAACTTTCTGAAAAATTACACGGGCATGGTAATCAAACTGCTACGGAACTCCCAGGTTCCGGAGCTACAACCCGTGATCCTCAACGGCCCGATCAACATGGGGCTGCTCATGAATCGGCAAATATCGTAGTGAGATCCCATGCTCTGCGGGTAGTGTTCAAGGGTAGTGCGAATGAACCGCTGGTAGTCCCCGAAAATCCAAAGGAAGGCTACGACAATTATTTTCTGGGGAACGACAGTACCCGATGGAAATCAAATGTAAGAACTTATGCAGCCCTTCGTTTCAATAATGTATATCCGGGCATCGATGTAAAATACTATTCAGATGGTGGTCAGTTGAAATATGATTTCCTGGTGAAACCCGGAGCAGATCTTTCAAAGATTGTATTGGCTTATGAAGGGGCCGAGAAACTTACAGTTAAAGATGGTGACCTGCTGATCAGGACATCTGTTGGAGAAGTGAAAGAACTTGTTCCTTATGCGTTCCAGGTGGTTCAGGGCGTAAAGAAAATATTGGATTGTAAATACGTAGTGAACGGTCAGCAGGTTAGTTTCAAATTAAAAAACTATGATCCTTCAGTCCCGCTGGTCATTGATCCAATCCTGATCTTTTCAACCTACACGGGCAGCCGTTCAGGTAACTGGGGATTCACTGCAACGCCCGGTGATGATGGAAGTTTTTTTGCTGCGGGAATCGTTTTTAACGGCGGCGGCTATCCGGTAACGGCAGGTGCCTTCCAAAGCACATTTGCTGGTGGCGGAACAAATCTTGGCATTGATATTGGCATCACCCGTTTCAATCCTAATGGTACTGCAAGAATTTACTCAACATACCTTGGCGGAAGCCAGGACGAATTTCCGCATAGTATGTTTGCCGATCCCCAGGGAAATTTGGTTGTACTTGGAAGAACATCATCCCCTAATTTCCCATCCACAGCAAGTTTTGGAACTGGGGGCTTTTTTGACATTTTCGTTACCAAGCTGAATGCAACCGGTTCTGCACTGATTGGTTCAATGAAGATAGGTGGCAGCAACGACGATGGCGCCAATATGGATGCTTCCGGCCAGCCACGGAGTGGTTCTCTGCTCTACAATTACGGGGATAATGCAAGAAGTGAGATCGTGCTTGACGGGGCAAACAATATCTATATTGCGGCGAGCACAAAATCAACGAATTTTCCCGTCCAGAATGCTTTTCAAACCACCCTGGGTGGAAAGCAGGATGCGGTGGTCCTGAAGATAAATCCAACTGTCAGCACGGTTCTGTTCAGCAGCTATCTGGGTGGCGCTGAAGATGATGCCGGATTCGTATTGTCGCTCAATCCAACCAATGGTAACGTCTATGTGGCCGGAGGTACTGCCAGTGCCAACATGCCCAGACCAACGAACACCTATGGTGGTGCCATTGACGGTTTTGTTTCCATAATCCCTAACGCGGGCGGGTCCCTGGTGCAAACCACCTATTTTGGAACAGCAACGCTGGATATGATCTATGGAATCCAGTTCGACTTTTTGGGCTTCCCCTATATCATGGGGATCAGTCTTGGGTCATGGACGGTAGCTAATGCCACTTATAGTAACCCGGGTGCAAAACAATTTATTTCGAAGTTGAGGCCCGATCTTTCAGGGTATGTGTATTCAACCGTGTATGGAACATCGGGAGCTGTTCCCAATATTTCGCCCGTTGCCTTCCTGGTTGATAAGTGCGAAAACGTTTACATATCAGGGTGGGGAGGTCGCCTGAACCCCTGTAATAATTCCGTTGATTACGACAATAAGACACTGGGTACATCAGGCATGCCAGTGACCACGGATGCTATAAAACCGACTACAGACGGACGTGACTTCTATTTCTTTGTCATGGAGAAAGATGCTACCCGCCAGTTATATGGAAGCTTTTTTGGTCAGACGGGAGGTGAAGGCGATCACGTGGATGGGGGTACCAGTCGATTCGATAAACGTGGTGCTATTTACCAGGCCATCTGTGCAAACTGCCTGGGTAATAACGCATGTTCTACATCTCCTATCACCCAACCAATACCAGTCACCCCGGGCGTGGTGTCGCCGGTCAACGGCGCACTGGGAACGGGTAGCGGTGGTGATTGTAATTTAGCTGCGGTGAAGATATTGTTTGACTATCAGGGCGTTATTGCTTCCATTCAATCGTCCATAGCTGGTGTAGTGAACGATTCAATTGGATGTGCGTCCCTCTCAGTTGATTTCACAGATACCATTGCTAATGCAAAAACCTACGTGTGGGATTTTGGCGACGGAACACCCGGCGTTACCACTGCCGTTCCCAGTATTTCGCACACCTTTACCAATGTTGGTACCTATAGAATTCGGCTGATAGGTATAGACAGTTCCAAATGTATACCTCGTGACACGGCATATAAAACCGTCATCGCCAGTGCCGACAAAGCGATCGTTGATTTTACAAACGTAAAATTGCCCCCATGCGCAAGCCTGAATTATAGATTTGATAACCTCTCTGTAGCACCTCCTGGAAAACCCTTTTCAACTACCTCTTTTGTTTGGGATTTTGGCGATAATACCGCTCGTGTAGTAGCCGGCAGTGGCAGCGTCAACCATACTTACGCAAATGCCGGCACTTATAATGTAAGACTTGTAATGGTGGATAGCAGTTACTGTAATTTCCCGGATTCGGTGACTAAGGTATTGAGGGTAGCGCCTAATGTGGACGCCCGTTTCACTACGCCGTCTGCAGGTTGCGTACCTTATACCGCTGTATTTGCAAATACATCTCTTGCGGGCGATACTTTTGAATGGAACTTTGGTGATGGCACAACCTTTACCGGTCCAACTCCGCCACCTAAGATTTATAGTAATGTAGGGACCTATACCGTCACGCTGATAGCTATTGATCCAAATACCTGTAATCTGCGGGATACGGCCACGGCACAGATCACTGTCCATCCCGGACCTGTAGCTAATTTCAGTTTCAGCCCGAATCCGGGACAGGAAAATACGCCTACACAGTTCACCAACAGTTCTACAGGGGCCTCAAGTTATAAATGGAATTTTGGCGACAACGACAGCTCAACACAGGTTAATCCTGTTCACCAATTTAATACTACAGGCAGTTTCAGGACCTGCCTGATCGCTTATAACCAGTTCGGCTGTGCGGACTCTGTATGTCAGGACGTAGATGCCGTTGTGGCTTCCCTGCTGGATGTTCCGAATGCGTTCACCCCTAACGGCGATGGCATTAACGACCAGGTATTTGTCCGGGGCTTTGGAATTGCTAAGATGGTCTTCAGGATATATAACCGCCAGGGTATGTTGGTTTTCCAGTCGGCAGACCAGCGTAATGGCTGGGATGGTAAATATAAAGGGGCCCTTCAGCCGATGGACGTTTATGCATATACGTTGGAGGTGCAGTTTGCGGATGGTAGCAGGGGAACTAAGAAAGGAGATATTACGTTATTAAGGTAACCAGGAGAAAATGAAAAGGGTTATACGGCATATGATATTGTTCTTGTTCGTGTTCATTGTTGTTACAGTGAATGGGCAGGATTTGCATTTTTCCCAATTTTTCAATTCCCCGCTTACCACCAACCCGGCAAATACAGGATTTATTCCAGACTCGGATTACAGGCTGGGCGCCCATTACAGAAACCAATGGTCATCCATCCCCGTTCCTTATAAAACCATTAGCTTATATGGAGATGCCCAGGTGTTCCGCGATAGGTTTGAAACCGGGTGGGTCGGCCTCGGGGGAGTCATTTTACGGGATGTAGCCGGATCGGGAAATCTGACCTCCACCAAGATCTATGGATCAGCTGCCTACCATCAGATGCTGGGCAATACCGGATTGCTCAGTGCAGGATTTAACGTTGGGCTGTCTACTAAACGGGTTGACGTTACACAATTTAGTTTTGATAACCAGTGGAATGGAAAGTTTTTTGATGCCCAGGCGCCTTCAGGCGAAAGCTTTAATGCAAATAGCACCTCTTATTTCGACATGCAGGTAGGGCTCAATTATGCCTGGTTCCCCACCGATGACATATACATTCATGGCGGTCTTTCTGCGCATCATATCAACAAACCCCGTGAAACATTTTTTACAGCTTCGCCGATATATGATAATAGACTCAGTCCCCGATATATCGCTTTTGCCGATGCAGTGATCAAATTAAACGACCAGTGGATACTAAATCCTTCCAGTTATTTCAGTTCTCAGGCAAAAGCTACAGAGCTGGTAGTTGGGATGCATGCGAATTATAATCTTTCCGGGGATGGAGACCAACAGTTGATCGGCGGTGTTTATTACCGTGCCGGCGATGCATTCATACCCATGGTGGGATACCAGTGGAAGAATTTTAAGTTGATGTTTTCCTATGACGCAACTACATCATCTTTAAAGAATTATAATAATATGAACGGAGCCTCTGAAGTATATCTCCAGTACCAGGGCTTTTATACCGAGATGAATGGTAGCCTCAGGCAGTCGCTTTGCCCCAGTTTTAAGTAGTACGCGTTCTTAATTTTTAAATTTTATCTTTACGCGCATATGATCGCGTATATCAATCGACTGTTACGATTTGAAAACCCAGGTAAAAAAGAATGGATCATATACTTCGTATGTTTTCTTATTCTGCATGTCCCTGCCCTCTATAATTATTACCAGAAAGATTTTGAGAACGCGTACTTATTGTTTGCACAATCCCTGAGCCAGGGAAAGCTAACAATGCCTTCCATATCGTACTACGGCGACTTGATCCATTTCAAAGGCAACTACTATCTTCCTTATCCGCCTATGCCTGCGTTCATTTTGTTGCCATTCGTTTTAATTTTTGGCGCAGCAAACTGTAATATCGTGCTGATCGCGTTGGCCATGAGCTGTATAAACCTGATGCAGTTATACAAGATTTTCATCAGGGCTAATGTTGACCCGAGAATTTTGAGTTGGTGCTTGTTGGCTTTCTTTTTCGCGACACCATATTGGTATGCATTTTTCACTACCCATTCAGTATATGCCTTTGCCCATATCAGCTCCTTGGTTTTTCAGCTCTTATGCCTCCATGAGTTCTTTGGTAAAAGAAGGATGTGGCTGATCGGAGTCCTGATTGGCTGTTCTATGCTCTGCCGTCAATTTACGGTGTTCTATCTGCTGCTCCCTGTTGCTGCCATAGTTTTCTCTGATGAAAAAAACATATCGGAAAAACTGAAGTCATTCGGGAGTTTGTTTTTTTCGTTCTCTGTTATTGTGTCAGTGTATCTGTTCATCAACTTCCAGCGATTTGGGAATCCACTTGATACAGGATATGCCTATATTATTTACCAGGGGGAGTTGAAAGACAGGGTAGACTTATACGGTGTCTTCAGCCACAAATATGTGCTGTTCAACTTTTACAGTTTTTTCTTGAAGGGATTCAACATCATATTCGATGGCCAGGGTCTTCTTTCTATTAAGGACATGGACCTATGGGGAACTTCAATTCTGTCAGCAAGTCCTTTTGTGATCTTTGGTCTGAGAAGAGGGTTGAGTCCTTTATACTTTCGCAGCTTCCTTCTGGCCATCATACTGATCATCACGGGAACTTTATTCTACAACAACAATGGCTTTCATCAGGTGAATGCCATGCGTTTTGCACTGGATTTCTTTCCCTTAATCATGGTTCTTGCTGCAACCGGTGTGCGGGCCAATGAATATTGGATATTCAGGTCAATGGTAGTTTATGGAGTGTTTTTGAATGTAGTCGCTTTTGTGATTCACTATTTAAGGCATTAGTTTATTTTCATGTGATAAAGGGGCCTGATAGTCGCCCATTAGATGAGAACAAATAAATTTGCAGTCTATGAAAAAGAAACTTCTAGGTCTGATATTGGTCAGTACGATTTTTTTCATCCCTGTGTCGGCCCAGGAAAAGGAGAAAGATGAAAAGGAAACCGAAGCGTCCGAAAAGAAGAAGGGCCTGGATCCGGAACGGATATTTTTCGGAGGAAACTTCGGTCTGACTTTCGGTAATTTCACTTTTATTAACATCTCTCCCCAAGTGGGATATCGGATAACACAAATGTTCAGTGCTGGTGCGGGTCTTAATTTTATTTATCAAAGCGATAAGTATTATTCCGGAAACCGGGAGGTGAAGAATTCTCTGGGCTATGCCGGTATGAATATTTTTGGTCGGGTGAATCCGTTCAAATTTGTTCTATTGAATGTCCAGCCGGAATTGAACTATGTGTGGGGTAAGACAAGAGTGTCAGGACTGGCAGACTCAAAGATAGATCCTGAATTTGTGCCGAGTCTGTTGGTGGGAGCAGGTGTAGCTATACCTGTTGGCCGTGGTTCAATGATCGCCATGTTGCAATACGATGTAATACAAAATAGCCTGTCTCCTTATGGACGAAATGCTTTCTTTACTTTTGGGTTTAACTTCTAACTAATCATACAAATCAACTGATGTCGCCAACTTTGCTGTTCACATTTGTGATAGGATATTTTTTGGTCCTTTTGGGAGTAGCCTGGTATACGTCCAGGAATTCAAACAATGATTCATTTTTCATTGGGAATAAGAATTCAAACTGGATGGTGGTGGCCTTTGGAATGATTGGTACTTCCTTATCCGGTGTCACATTTGTAAGCGTTCCGGGTGCCGTTGGAACAACGGCATTTTCCTATTTCCAGGTAGTGATCGGTTACCTGATCGGGTACGTGATCATCGCGATGGTCTTGCTGCCCCTCTATTACCGCTTGAACCTCACTTCCATCTATAATTACCTGGGAACCAGGCTTGGATTTTCATCATACAAAATAGGCGCTACGTTTTTCATCCTGTCACGTACGCTTGGGGCCACTGCAAGGCTTTACCTGGTGGTCAAGATACTGCAGGATGCCATTCTGTCTTCCTTCGGTGTTCCCTTTTGGCTTACTACGCTGATCATCCTGGTCATGATCCTGCTCTACACCTATGAGGGCGGTGTGAAAACGATCGTATGGACAGATATGCTTCAGACTACGGGCATGCTTATAGGGTTAGTGGTTTGCGTGATCTATATCATGAACACGATGAATTATGATGTCGGCACGGCCCTTAGTGCCATGCACGAGAAAAATTATACCAGTATTTTTGTGACCGATCCTGCATCCCGCTTCTTTTTCCTAAAGCAGATCCTGGCTGGAGCCTTTATCACCATCACGATGACTGGTATGGACCAGGAGATGATGCAGAAAAATATCAGTGTAAAAAACCTGGCCGATTCCCAGAAAAATATGATCAGCTTTTCGGTGATTCTGCTGGTTGTCAATTTATTGTTCCTTTTCCTCGGAGGCCTGCTCTATTTATACGCTGGCACTCATGGCATCAGCGCCACGGGAGACAAGATTTTCCCGGTGGTTGCCTTAGAGCATATGCCCCCTGTGGTATCTGTGATCTTTATTATCGCCCTTATTTCGGCCCTTTTCCCGAGTGCCGATGGAGCCATAACGGCCCTGACCTCTTCTTTTTGTATAGACATCCTGGGCATGCAGCGCCGGCAGGACTGGAACGAAGTCAAAAGAAAGAAGACCCGCCAGCGGGTCCATTTGGCCTTTGCCGGCATCTTTCTGGCGGTTGTAATGATATTTTATAAGATCAACAACCCCAGTATGATCGGTGTCATCCTTAAGGTGGCCGGATACACCTACGGACCGCTACTTGGACTGTTTTCTTTCGGCATACTGACGAAAAGGGAGGTGACCGACCGATATGTTCCATACGTGGCACTGGCAGCACCCTTGATCTGCTTTCTCGTAGATAAATATCAGGCATTCCTGTTCGGCGGGTTCGAAATCGGGCTTGAACTCCTCATCCTCAATGGTTTACTTACTTTTGTGGGCCTTTGGCTGATCTCTCAAAAACCTCAGATTTCACAGCCATAATTCCTATTTTTGCGCCGTGGAATGGATGAATGACAGGGCTAATGCCTATTCGGCTCAATATTCAACCCCGGAAGAGGCATTATTGAAAGAGGTTTCTGATCATACCCAGATGTATCACCCCAATCCGGGTATGCTCAGCGGTCATGTTCAGGGGAAATTCCTGCAAATGTTGAGTTATATGGCCCGGCCACATAATGTACTGGAGATTGGTACGTTATCTGGTTATAGTGCGCTGTGTTTAGCGGCGGGTCTGGAAAACGATGGTCATTTGCATACGATAGAGCTCCGGGAGAAAGATGCCGAGGTTGCCAGGGGATTTATCGCAAAAAGCCGGTTTTCAAAGCAGATCACCGTGCACACAGGATACGCCATCGAAATTATTGAAACGTTAAAACGGCCCTGGGACCTGGTTTTTATTGA
>JANMHK010000511.1:0-5945 GCA_031375135.1 Sphingobacteriales bacterium
GTTTGCTCTCCGATCTCACTGAGAATATTATAAAACCGATTTCGTTCCCCCGGATCCAGCCCTGCGGTGGGCTCATCCACGATCACCAGTTTCGGACTTCCGATCAGGCACTGGGCAATGCCGAAACGCTGGCGCATACCACCCGAATATCCGCTCACCGCTTTTTTACGATGTTCAAATAAATTCACTTTCTGAAGAAGATAATCCACCATTTCGGAGCGTTGCCTGGCATCGTCAAATCCTTTTAGAATTGCGAGATGATGAAGCAGTTCAGTTGCTGAAGTCCTGGGATAAACTCCAAATTCCTGCGGCAGGTAGCCCAGTATTTGTCGCACCTTATCTTTCTCTTTCAACACGTCGATATCTCCCAGGGTGACAGACCCGCTATCCGCATCCTGCAAAGTGGCGAGGGTCCTCATCAGGGTGGACTTTCCAGCACCGTTGGGTCCCAAGAGACCAAACATTCCTTTGTCAATGGAAAAACTGATGTCCTTCATCGCATGGACACCATTACCGTAACGCTTATTGAGGTTTTTGATCTCGAGTTTCATATCCTTTTAAATGAGGGGTGAATATATATTCAGGAAGATACAAATTGTACGAGGAAAAGGATGAAGGGCAACAATGTTGTATAAACGAAGTTTTTAACCCTCCAATAATGCTCTTTGCAAGACGGGTGGCCTGGATAATAGCTCAAACACCATAGTCGATCTGTATATGCCCCCGAATCTGCTCTAGTTCAGTTCCCGGATCTTTATATTTCTGAAATAAACCGAGTTGTTATGATCCTGCAAAAGGATGGGCGTTTTTTCCCCTGTAGCAAAAGCAGGATTCTTTGAATACTTGCTATGAGCGAGTAATACCTTATAAATACCGCTGCCTTTCACATACTCAACCACTTTAAAACCATTCAGCCAATGCTCGATTGTTTTGTTGGCGCGGACAACAATCTTACCCTGGTTCCACTCCCCAATTTTTTTCTGAAAACGGGACTCCACCTGTTCCGCAGGTATCATATCATATAAACTTTCTGCGCTGAGAGATGAACGGTGCAAAACACCAGCAATGCCGTTATATTATTTTTCATATTGTGTTTCTTAACTGATTTGAATGGTATGGTTGAATGGAGTGAACCCGGTGATATAGACGGAAGGTGCATCGCAATTAAGTTGATGATGTTATTTCCGAAGGCCCAGGTATTGTTCATATGCCAGCCCGAACATGATAAATGAACCATATCCAAATCCGGTTCCTTCTGTAATCTTCCGCGTGAGATAATAGTTTTCGTCGCCCACACAAGTACCTCCCGAAACCCTTGCCGGGATAAGGTATCGGCCATCGCTCTTCATACTGAGCTGGCGCAACCCGTTGTACGACTGTTCAACCATGGGGAGATATTTAGCCCGGTTGAGGAGTTTCAATTGTATGCCTTTCGTTATGGTATAGGCGAACATCGCCGTACTCGAACTCTCTTCAAAATTCTTCGGGTTGCCAGGTAGCATCACCAACTGGTACCAATGGCCAGTGGTTCTATTCTGCATTGGAGCCACCGCATTCACGTAATGAAGAAAAACATCTTCCAATGTTTTTCGGTAGGTTGATTTTTTGGGCAGTACCGAAAGCGCATCACTGAGCGCCATCCCTACCCAGCCGTTTCCGCGGGCCCAGATCTGTGCATTTCTACGTGTTTGTTTATCCGCCCACCCTTTAATACTACAGCCATCGTCATAGTCCTGCTCATCTGCATCCCAGGCATGAACCCATAAACCGGATTTTTCATCTTTCAATTTCTCATCGTGGGCAGTAAACTGCTTTACAAAATCACCGATATATTTTTCATCACCGGTTAATCTATACATCTCCAGCAGGAACATGCTGAGCATGTACACAGTATCGTCCCACAACTCGACGGTTTCTGCCCGATGTGAGACCCCCCCATTAGGAGCACGCGGGATCTTCAGGAATTCAGCGTAAATCTCATTGCTTTTGTCGAGGTATTTTTTCTCCCCGGTGATTTTCGCGAGAAAGACCATTCCATGGGCGGAAGCAACGGCATTGGGATGTTTGCCATTTGCGACACTGAACGATGTCTCCATGGCCGTTTTTACATATTCCAGATATTCTTTTTTTGCTTCGCCGGATTTGCTGTTGTATAAATGGATCAGCGCATTCAGGAAAGTTGCCTGCCCCCAATCCCATTTGTATTTGTTGGCCGGCATGTATACTTCCCGTCCGTGGATCTCTATGGAGTCCACCCACGACTGAGCCCGGGAAATGGAAGGAAATAAAGAAACTGCACTTAGAAAAGCGGTCACCAATAATTTATTCATACCTAACTCCTGTTATTCGGTGTTATTGAATTCCAACCTTTGCTGATGTGGCCAGTGCGATCACCCTTCCTTTTGTGCCCACGGCATTGTAGAAATGATAAACTATACCATTCCATTTGATCACCCAGGGCTTATGCGCATAGGTTTGATCATAATCTTCCGAAGATTTAATCAGGTCCGGCCCCTGCCAGTCTGTCCAATGAATAAGATCATAAGAACTGGCAAATCGTTCAAAAGCACCAGGCTTCCAGAAAGCACCAAAATAAAACATGACGTAGAGGTCACCGATCTTGGTGATCTGGGCATCACCGCATATCCCTTTGCCCCTCGTGATCACCGGCCCATCACCTACCCTTTTCCATTTGATCATGTTATCTGAAACCGCCATGCCAATGCTCTCATATTTTGCGGTATCTCCACTTGCGTTATAAAACATCACAAAAGGATATCCTGTCTTCTTATCCTTATCATAGATCACTGAACTTTTATAAATGGTGCCCTTCTCAAACCATCTTGCGTCTTTATCTCCGGGAAGTAATACTGGTTTCGGTATGCGCTGCCATTCGATGGGAGATTGAACCGTAGTAGAAGTGGCCATACCAACTCCTAACACACCGGCCTCATAGCCTTCGGTAGCGCCGCCCAAATACGAAAGCCAGTATTTGCCTTCAAACAGTCGCGGCTCATAGCTTCCACCCCAGTTGATATCTACCAGTGCCATATACCCGGCTTTTTGATTGGCATCCCAGGAATTCTGCGTGAAGGAAAGAATCCGGCCTTTCGAAACCCAGAGCAACAAATCTTTACTTTCCGCCAGCCAGGTTTCATAGCCCTTTCCGTCAAAAACGATATAGCTCATGTACCATGTGTTCCCACTGCGGAAAATAGTTGGACTATCGATCAGTTTTGTTGAATCCGGATGTTGAAATACAATTCCATATTTGATCGGTGTTTGAACTTCTGCGTAAATCCTTTCCAAATCGCTTTGTGAAACGGTTCTAATCGGCTGGCCATTTGCAAAGCCAGCGATCAGAAAGAAAATAGCAAGAAAGTTCACAGTTTTAAAATCGGCAAAGATCATCGTTATTTCAGTTAACCTTACCAGTTACATTTTGTAATACTGCTCCCAGCCTTTTCTTGGCGGTGGGCCAACAAGCAATTCATTGCCCGTGGCATTATTGGTGATCTGCTTCTTACGCGCATCAAAGATCAACTTCGTATTCAGTCGTTGTGCCAATACACCTAAGGCCATCACCTGGCAAAGAGGCCCGGCAACATCGAAAGAGGATCTGCATTTTTCTTCACCTTTACAGGCTTTCAGGAAATTTGCAAAATGGTTAGACGGACTAACAGGCACTACTGGCAGGCTCGATGCCATTTCCTTAGCCTTATCTGCAGGAATGATCTCCAGGGCCGATCCGTGTGATCCACCCTTGAATGTAAGGTCCTTCCCATAAATGATTTTTCCAGGATATCTTTTTGTGTTTACATTACCTGCCGTTGGGGGCGGGATGTTACTGGCTCGCACAGGTTCACCATAACCATCAGGCATTGGCGGCTGGTTATTGAAACCATCATACCAGGTAAGGTCCAATGCCGGCATATGCTTGCGCTTCGGAAACTTAAATACAAGGGTTGATCCCTGCGGGAAGATCAGGGTACTGTGTCCTTCCATCTTAATAGGATCTACTTCCGTAGGAAGTCCCAGTTCCAGGAATTGGTGCGCCGTGTCAAAAAGATGCGCACCCCAGTCGCCCAATGCGCCATTCCCGAACTCAAACCAGGATCTCCAATCGCCGTTGATATAACCTTTGTTGTATTCTTTAAACGATGCCGTGGTCAACCATTTGTCCCAGTCCAGCGTTTCAGGGATAGGTTGTGAAGGGAGAAAATCAGACACCTTCATCCCATGCCAGCGTCGGCCATTATTCATGAACGCGGTGATCTTTGTAACGTCTTTAATGATGCCGGCTTCGGTCCATGCCTTGAACTGAAAATAGTTCTCATCAGAATGTCCCTGGTTTCCCATTTGACAGGCCACTTTATATTTCTTCTCGCCACGCATCATAATATCCACTTCATTGAACGTATGGCCCATGGGCTTTTCTACATACACGTGTTTACCTTGCGACATCGCCAGCATGGTGAGCGGGAAATGCGAGAAATCCGGCACCCCCACTGTCACGGCGTCAAACTCCTTTCCGATCTTATCGAACATTTCCCGAAAATCCTTAAAACGTTTTGCGTTTGGAAAGGCGTTCATATTCTCAAGGGTGTGCGGAGCTCCCATATCTACATCGCATAGCGCAACGATATTGACAAGGCCGGTTTTATGCAACGCGCGAATGATCTCACCGCCTCGATTGCCAATTCCACAACAGGCCAGATTGACCTTATCACTTGGTGCTACGTGACCGTACTGTTTACCCAATACATAAGAGGGAAGCAATAACCAGCCCGCAGCAGCAGCTGTTCCAGTAATGAAATTTCTTCTTTTCATGCGTTATTATTTAGTTGGTTTATTTGATTGTTCGTTATTCAATATTACTTGTTTTGAATATAGTTATTCATAATGGGCTTACCCAATTCCACCCCATCTACGTTGAATAAAAAATCTTTAGGCAATGGGTTTGGATTGTAGTAAGACAGTCTTGTTTTTTTCCTGACATCCGCCTTGACACCCAGGATGCCGGCAGGGGTATTTACTGACACGTCCAGAATCCCATCAGACTCAATAGCAGATACCTTTGTACCCAAAATGTCTTTTCTAAACTGATTAAAGTCCGCGTCCGTTTTAATGCCTTCCACTACTTTCCACCACATCGCAATAGTACCCTTACCATTGTTGGCATGTTTCATCGTCAATCTCAGGCCCTTGTTGTTATCGATCTCAATTTTTTCACGATGGGCCTGATATGAAAAGCCATCGTTATACAAATTCATCGTATTGCCCCTGGCATCGTCCCATAGAATCCTTATCGATACTGCCACATCCTCGAAACGGCCAAAGAACGTGTTGGACCCATAAAACAAAGCGGAATCGCCTTTTTGCGGAACAGCTACCTTTCGATCTCCCATCCATATCTCATCAAAAGCATTGGGAAGGATGATGGTCGAGTTCAAATAATCATTGATGCAATTATGGTCCTTAATTCCAGACGCTACCATCACCAGCTCGTTTTTATGCTGGGCAGACTGCATAAAATACATCAGGTGCCTTGCCTTGCCCCATCCTCCATTCCATGGATAATTGGGTGGCATCAGGTGCTTTAACTGCTCACCCTTTCCCTCATTGGCCCAGGTACCATAGTGATCGTCTCTTCCTTCCATCACGTAGGTCAGGTTAAGCATCTCAGGCATACGCTTACTGCTGAGATAGATGGCGAAGGCTTTGTCGTCCGGGCTGTAGCTCTGATTCGAAGAAGCGATGGAAAACTTCTTCCCTACATAATCACAGCTGTACGCATTGACCACACTATCCCATCGCTGTACAATAAAGCGTTTTGGCCGGTTCATCAATTCACGCTGAAATTTTGACAAGCCGATTTCCTGTAGGGTAGAAAATACAAGTTGGTGAAACAGCTGGATATTATTGTTCTTCCTGCCCAGTAATGG